>JABWBL010000256.1 GCA_013360535.1 Planctomycetaceae bacterium | reverse complement strand
ACGGCGGAAGGAGCCTCGCCGAACCCCGAGCCGAGAGATCCAAAACAAGAAGTGCGCCCTTGACGAGGTGAGCCCCTCTCATGGAAGCCAGAGCAATTTATTCTGCAAACTGCGGCCGGCGTCGACGGCATAGCCGTCGACGCCGGCCGCAGTTTGCAGAATAAATTGCTCTGGCTCGGTATTTCTGGTTGCCGCGCGGAACGTGACTACGGCAGCAGCGTGAAGCGCAGGCCGTTGGAGAGGCTGGTGGTCTTCGGGGCGGGCGGGTCGCGGAGCCAGGCTTGGGACCAGAAGGTCTGGCCGGCGGCGAGCGGGGTGCCGAGGGCGGTGGGGTTGGAGGCGATCCAGCCGAGGAAATCGAGCGAGAGCGAGCCGTCGCACTGGCCGGCGGTGCCGGACGTCGACTGCGTGAGTGTGCGCTGCGTCGGCGCCTTGACGCACAGGAAGCTCGAGCTGCCCGGCGCCCAGGCTTGAGCGAGCTCGCCGGAGATCGAATAGAAGAGGATGCCGGAGCGCTGGCCCTCGGCGCTGGTGCAGGAGAGCGTGAAGCCGCTGGTGGCGGCGGCGCTCGGCGTGCCCGTGGCGCCCATCACGGGGACGCAGCCGGCGCTGGTGGTGCCGGCCGTGCAGAAGACGACCGGGACGGAGACGCTGGTGTCGCGAATCTCGAAGTTGTCGATGCCCGGCGAGCCGTAGCTCGCGATACCGACGTTGTTGGAGAGCAGCGGCGCGAGCGGCGAGGCGAGCACGCCGGCGAGCTGGAAGTGCTCGTCCACGGTGCCGTCGAAGTTGCTGTCGATGTCGAGGTTCGCGATGTCGCCGTTGTTCGTGAAGTAGGCCGTCATGCGGCCCGAGGGAATCGGAGTGGCGAGGTTGAAGAAGCCAGGCGAGCCCCAGCTCGAGCCCGCATTGACGCCGTACCAGAAGAACACGCGGTCGTAGAGCCCGTCGCCGTTGTTGTCCTGCACCTTGAGGAAAGCGCCGAGCCAGTCCGTGCGCGCGCCGAGCAGCACGCCGACATAGAACAGGTTGGGGCCCTGGATGCGCGGCAGGAAGTCGACCGTGACCTTCTGGTTGCGCCAGTCGGCATTGGCGGAGTTGTGCATCGCCCAGTGGTGGTCGCCGCCCGTCGAATAGGCCTGTCCGTTCGAGATCAGGAACGTGCCGTTCTGCACGGTCCAGTCGCCGCCCATGGCGCCGTTGGGGCGGTTGAAGTCGTCACTCCACAGGCCCTGGGCGAGGGCGGGAACGGTGAGGCAGAGCGTGGCGAGGGCGGCGAGGGGGCTGCGGGGGATCGAGGGGCTCATGGAGAGCATCTCAGCGTCACCGCCGGGGCCGCGTTCGCTGCAAAGTCCGCAAAAAAGCGCGCGAGGGCTCGCCGACGGGCGAAACCCTCGCGAGAGTACCGGCTGAATTGCGTCAGCGAACGATCACGGGCACCGAGTTGGTGCGGACGAACGTGCCGCCGAACGGAGCGAGGCTCACGGAGCCCTGCCACAGGTAGCGCGTGCCGAGCGGATCCGAGGGAGAGATCGTCACGACCTTGTCGACGAACCCCGTCGCCGGGATGGCGCCGAGCGCAAATTGCGCGAGCGCGTCGACGAGCATCGGAATCGGACCGGGGCCTGCGAAGAGCACCGGCTGGCGACCACGTTCGAGCGTGGCGAGCAGTCCAATCGGCCCGCGCAGGCGCAGGACCACCTGCGTCCCGGGCTGGCCGCCGCCGATGCGCTCGAGCGTCGGGTCCGCCGGCACGGCCAGCGTCGCACCTCCAGCAGGGGCGTAGATCATGGGATTGGGCCACACGCTGTTGTAGGTGGCGAGCGAAGCGCCGGAATAGCGCGCCGTGCTGCCCGCGTCGACGACGAGCGCGCTGCCATTGGGGCCCTGCTCGCCGTAATAACTCGGCTGGCCCGGCCGCCCGCCGCGGATGATGTCGCCGCGCGAGCCGGCGATCACGACCGACGAATTCTCCCGCACATGGATCGCGGCGCCGCCCGCGCCGGCCCACGTGTTGTCGCAGATCCAGCGCGCGTCGCTGCCGTCGCCACCTTCGATGCTCGTGCCCGCGACGTGAACCGAGCTCTGGCCGCGCACGAGCAGGCCGATGCCACCCGGAGCGAGGTCGTACGCGCACGAGCTCACCTCGCCCATGCCGCCACCGAGCAGCGTGCAGCGCACGAACTCGGCGCGCGAACCCTGGACCGAAACTGCGTTGGCGCCGGGCGTGAATGCGGAGCCGTTGCCGTCGCGCGCGGCGACGAACGTCGAGCGGTACACGCGCAGGTCGGCCGACTGCACGACCTCGAAGGCCGGGGGGCTTCCGGCCGCGGAATTGCTCGACGGCACGGCCACCTGCACGTGCTGCAGGATCACGGTGCCGACGCAATAGGTCACGGCGAGCTCCTCCGTCTGGAACCCCGAGACGACCGCCACCTGCCCCGCCGGCACGCCAGTGATGTCGAGCACGGGGGCGCGTACGCCGTCATCGCACAGGATCGAGATGCCTTTCGAGAGCACCGTGCCCGCGTAATTGCCGGCGCGCACGATCAAGACATCACCGGGCGAGACGGCCGCGACCGCGGAGGGCAGGTCGTTGAAATTCGCGGGACCGTTGTCGTCCACGAAGTACTGATTCTGGGCCGAGGCGACCGTCGCGAGCAGGCCACCGAGCGCAAACGAGGCGAGTCTCATGGTTTCCGAGTCCTGAAGAGGGGAACGCAGGTCGGGTGAGCGGGCGCGTGGGTCGTGCCCGAGCTCTGGAGACGAGCCTACGCAGGTGCGCTCGGAGCGCAACCGTCCCACCGGCTTGTCATGCGTCAGCGCTCGACTGCGAGGCGCGCGCGGCGTTCGGCGAGCAGCAAGTCGACCATGCGGCCGTAGCTCTTCACGCCGTGGACCTGCCCCTGCGCCCTGAGGTAGGTGTCGTTCACCGTCGTCGAGACCTCGCGCACGCGCGCGGCGACTTTCGTTTTCGGCTTCCAGAACTCCGCCATCGCCGCGCTGTCGCGCTTGACGCCCTCGGGACGTTCCTTCGAGAGCTGCGTCGCCTTCTCCGCATCGACGGCCGCGAGGCTGCGCTGCAGGTGCAGGTACGCCATCAGCGACACCGAGTACGCGAGCTCCGCGTCGCCGCTGGTCGAGCCGACGCGCACGGCGATGTAATTGGCCTCGTCCTCGCGTGCGAAGCCGCGCTCGTGCGCGACTTCGTGCAAGGCGCTGAAGAGCCGCTGCGGCGCCGGTGGAAGCGAATTGACGTGCGGCTCTCCGGTGAACGGCCAATAGATGCCTGAAATCCCGCCGAGCGTCATCAGCGGCGACGCGAGCGCCTCGCGCAGCACGGGAGACGGGCCCGCGAGTCGCGATTCGAGCTCCGCTGCCTGTTCGTAGGCCGCCGTGAGGCGCAAACGAAGGCTCTCGAGTCGCGTGTCGAGCTCGACCAAGCCGCTCGAATCCTCTTTCAACTTCGCGCGCCACTCGCTTGTGCGCTCGAGCCACTCGCGCGCCGCCGCCTCGAGCTCCGCCACCTCCGCCGGCCGCACGTCGAGCCCGGTGCCGTGCGCGTAGGGGAGGCGCGCGTAGTGGAAGGCCCACGTGAACACGTACACGACCCAGATCCAGCTCGAAAGCCGCACGAATCCGAGCAAGTCGCGCAACAGGCGCTCGAGCCGCCGCTCCCCGCGTCGCGTCAGCGCGCGCACGAGCAGCACGCCTCGCACCAGCACGAACGTGAGCAGCGCAACGAGCACGAGCTCACCCACCGACCACGGCGACAAGCCGCTCAGCGCGCTCTGCACGCTGCGGATCCACGGATACAGCCCGCGCGAATACAGCGCTTCCGTCCACTCCGGCTGCACCCCCGCGAGCCAACGCAGCGCGCCCGTCAGTCCCGCCGCCGCGAGCGCGATCCCCGTCGCCCTCCCGGCCTTGCTCCACGCCTCTTTCGCCGCTTCCTTCGCCGTCACGATCGCCCCACGCTAGCAGCATCCGCCGGCCCCGCGGTCGCCTGTGCTATCCTCCCGCGTTCCGACGCGAGCCCCAACGTGAGCGAACAACACCCCGAATCATCGGGCCCGGTGAAGCCGGAGCCGATCCCGCTGAAGAGCAAGAAGCCGTCGTGGCTCAAGGTTCCGTTGCCGGGCGGCGAAGGCTACACGCGACTCAAGTCGCTGACGCAGGAGCTCAAGCTCCACACGGTCTGCCAGGAGGCGCGCTGCCCGAACATCGGCGAGTGCTGGAAGGGCGAGCACGCGACGATGACGCTGATGGTGCTTGGGGACGAGTGCACGCGCCGTTGCCGCTTCTGCGCGGTCAAGACCGTGCTGAAGGCCGCGCCGCCCGATCCGGACGAGCCCGCGCACGTCGGTCAGGCCGTCGCCGCGATGAAGCTCGGCTACGTCGTGATCACGTCCGTCGACCGCGACGACCTGCCCGACGGCGGTTCCGGTCATTACGCGCAGTGCATCCGCGAGATCCGCACGCGCGCGAGCGACACCGTGATCGAGACGCTCATTCCCGATTACCAGGGGGAGCAGCTCGCCACGCTGATGGCGGCCGCACCCGACGTGCTCGGCCACAACGTCGAAGTCGTCTCGCGCCTGCAGCGCAAGATCCGCGACCCGCGCTGCTCCTTCGAACGCTCGCTCGAGACCCTGCGCGGCGCCAAGCGCCTGCAGCCCGACGTCTTCACCAAGTCCTCGATCATGCTCGGCCTCGGCGAGACCCACGACGAGCTCGTCGAGTCGATGGAGCTGCTGCGCGGCGCCGGCGTCGACTTCCTCACACTCGGCCAGTACCTGCGCCCGACCGCCCAGCACGCCCCCGTGCGCGAGTGGGTGAACCCCGAGCGCTTCTTCGACCTGCAGCTCCTCGGCGAAAAACTCGGCTTCAAGTACGTCGCCTCCGGCCCGCTCGTGCGCTCCTCCTACAAGGCCGGCGAGTTCTTCGCCGCCCGCCTCGTCCGCGAGCGCCGCGCGCAGCAGCTGGGCTGAGCGCGCGTCGGATCAGTCCGGCGTGGGCTCGGAGAGTTCGAGCGAGTCGGAGAAGGCGCGGAAGAGGGGGTAGTTGGTGGCGAAGGTGCCGGGGGTGGCGATGAACTCGAGCACGTAGCCGATGCGCTCGCGCACGACGTATTCGAGCTGGACCTCGTAGTCGAGGCCGTCCCAGTTGACGGTGCCGCGGGCGCCCAGGCGCGGGTTGTTGTCGAGGAGCTTGTGCGGCAGGTCGGGGTGCAGGAGCGAGTGCTCGAACTGGAACGAGCGCGCGTCGGAGACGACGTGGCGGCGGATGGCCGAAACCGAGACCGCGTTGGCGATGGCCTGGCCTTCGAGCTCGCTCCAGACCTTGGGCAGTTCGAAGACGGTCTTGTGCAGGGTGCCGTTGGGCAGGTCGTCGTCGAGCTCGCCGAGCATCGTCCAGTCGTTCGGAACCTGCGCGCGCCAGCCGTGCGCGGCGCGCTCGAAGGGCGGTGGGACGGCTTGCGGCTACTCAAATTTGCCTTCCACCGCCTTGCTGGCATAGCGGGCGCGGTTGATCAACTGGATGGTCATGCCGCCATCGGTCATGATGTTGGCGCCGGTGATATAACTCGACTC
>JABWBL010000255.1 GCA_013360535.1 Planctomycetaceae bacterium | reverse complement strand
GAGGCGCTCGCGAAGCAGCTCGGCGACGTGCAGGTGCTCGTCAACAACGCCGGCCTCTTCACCGGCGCCGGCGCGCTGGGCTCCGAGGCCGACCAGCGCCGCGAGTTCGAGGTCAACGTCTTCGGACCGCTCGCTCTCACCCGCGCCTTCGCGCCCGTGCTCGCCCGCAACGGCGGCGGCGCCGTGGTCGTGCTCAACTCGGTCGCGAGCCACTTCTCGTTCCCGCTCGGCGCGAGCTACTCCGCGAGCAAGGCCGCGATGCACTCGATGACCCAGGGCCTGCGCCGCGAGCTCTCCGCCCAGCGCACGCACGTCCTCGGCGTCTACCCCGGCCCGATCGACACCGACATGGCCGAGAAGATCGAGATGGAGAAGACCTCCCCCGCCTCCGTCGGCCGCGCGATCGTCGCGGCCCTCGAGCGCGGCGACGAGGACCTCTTCCCCGACGGCACCGGCGAGCAGATGTACGCGCAGTTCCGCCAGGACCCCAAGGCCTTCGAGCGCTACCTCGCCACGATGGCCTGAGCCCCACAGCGCGTCTCGCGCGCCGGCGCCGCGGGGAATCCCATCTTCCCCGTGGCCCCGCGCGCGGGTCGCGCCGTCACAGCTTCGGCAGCGCGAGCTTCATCAACGCCGGCGGGTTGACGCCCGCGCACCAGACCTCGCTGCCGTCGGGCGAGAGCGTCCAGCCGAAGACGTCACCTTCGCTCGGCACTTCGACGCGGAAGCACTTGCCGGTCGCGACGTGAACGACGGTCGCAGTCCCTCCGAATCCGGCAGCGATCGCCCACTCTCCCGCCCAGCAAACCGCCTTGAGATGGCTGGATCGGTTGTCGAACGGGATGGGCAGACTCGCCTTGGAGCGACCCTGACTGTCGTAAAGCAGGATCGCACGTTTCCGGCCCTGCCCGACGACCACGGACACGCCGCCGTCAGGCCCCGGCCCGATCACGTCGATCGCGTCGAAGAAACGCCCGTCCGGTTGACGCGCGATTCGAACGGGCCGCTGGCCGTCGGATGTGACGCGCGACACGTCGCAGTCCTCGTGACGGCCGATCTGCGCGACCCAGAAATCTCCGTCGGGAAGCCACAGGGCGAGCTCGCCACCCAGCTCGCGCCTCCCGAGGAACTTGTCCTTCGCATCCAGCTCGAGCCACTTGTCGTGGTAGTCGTCCGGTTGCACGAGATAGCGCTCCTCCGGCCCGGACACGAAGTGCATCTCGAAAGAAGTGACGCTGCCGAGCTCAGCCTTCGGCGTCGCGACGCGGCGCTCGAGCTTCCCATCCGGCCGGAACACGAACGCATCTCGCGTGCGTCGGTCGCGAATCACAGGCCGCCGGAACGCGTCGAATCTCGGAACCTCCGGGTCTTCGAGTCTCGGCCCGTCCTCCCGCGCCCCGTAACGCGTGGTCGTGACACCCGTGGCGTCGATCGTGAAAATCTCGGCGTCGAAAGCGCCCCACAAGGCGCCGGCTTCGTCCTGCGCGACGAGATCGCAGCAATCCACGTCGACGTTCCCGTCCGCGCGGTGCACGCTGAAGCGCCCGAGCAACTTGCCCTCGACATCCAGGCGCAGCCATTCGGAACCTTCGTCGGAGTCGAAGTCGTAAACGAGCAGGGTGCCCGCCGGCTCCGCGAGGATGCGGGTGTAGTAGTGATGCTCCTCCTCGGGATCGACGCCCGTCGTCGGGATCAGGAACTTTCGCTTCAAGTTGCCTTCGAGATCGAAGCACGCGACCTCGTCGCCAGTTCTCCCGAGGACGTACACCGAAGAGTCCTGGCCGACGGCGATGCTGTCGCCATGCACGTCTTCGAGTTCTGGGTTCCACGTCCCCGGCTGCAGCTCGCCCTCGGCATCAAAGACACCGACGTGATTGGCCTCGTAGAAGCTGCTCAGCACTACGAAACCACCGTCCGGCCGCCGTGCGAGCGTGAGGTCTCGCCAGTCGGGGAACTCAAGAACTTCGCTGACGGCGCCCGTGCGATGCTCGACGAACCAGGCCTTTGCGGAGCGCTCGTCGTTTCCGTCCGCGACGACAAGCCACGAGCCATCGCCCACCCAGAGCCAGTGCTGCCCACAGACAGCATCCGGCGTCTCCACCACTTCCACGAGCGCCGTCACCGCGCCCTTGGCGTCCAGAGTGACCAGCTCCATTGGACCCGGCCCGCGCTCCTGAACGAATCGCACCGTCCCATCGGCGCTGGGAGCAAGCGCCACAATCGACGTCAACTCGGACGCCACCACCCTCTCGATCTCGAGCGGCACGGTGACGACGTCTTTCCACAGGAGCGTCTCGGTTTCCGGACCTGACGCCGCGGTGAGCTCGAGCCTCCAAGGAGCCCGCGCCACTTCGCGCACCTCCCACGGCTTCTCGCCGGACCCCGCGACGACTTCGTAGGTGACACGTTGTTTCTCGAACACGTGCTGCAGCTCGAACTGACGCGGCGCGGGGAGCGAGAGAACACCGGACGTCCTGCGAAGCCGCTCGAGCGCCTCGGCCCACGGAACACCCGACTGGGGCTTCTGCTCCATGGGCAAGTCGAGCTCCCAGGCCACCTCACCTTCCGGGTCCAGAGCTGCGAAGCGAATCCCTTGGTGCGGCAAGCAGAACCACTCCACGAGCGACAGCGGCGTGCTTGGAATCGCTCGCACGTCCTTCACGTAGGCCGTCCCCATCAGCGTGCCGAGCTTGCTGCGCGGATTGAGCGAGGGCCGTGCTTCGCCCGTGGCCAGCTCGTAGCGCCACCACGCCTCGCTGCCATTGAACGAATCGGGGTTGAAGATCCGGACCACGAACTCACGCCCAGCGTCCCCGAGGAAGACGCCCATGGGATTGGGGTCGGGAGTCCCGTGGATCGCCCGACTCGCCTCCATCGGCTCGCGCTCGTCGAGCAGCTGCTTGCCAGCGGGATCGAAGATCGCGACGACGAAGTCGCCCTTGGGGAACATGGGCGGAAAGCCGTGCGTGAAGCCGTAGCCGCCGAGATGGCCCGTGTCGGAGAGCTGCGCCTCGAACAGCGTGAACGGCAGTTCGGCTTGCCACGCGAGCTTGCCGGCGTGCTCGACGCGCACGTTGGACGGGCCCGCGCCTGAACGGGCGCTTGGATCGACGCGGGCGCTCCACTCGCCGCCCGCCGAGCGCACCTCGTAGGGCTGGAGCACTTGAAACCTGTCGAACTGGACGACGAGCGCGAGCACGGGCAGGAGCATGGGACTTCCTCTCGACGCCGCAGCGGCGTCGGGCCGACTAGCGGACCGGAAACGGCGCGGCTACAGCGTGGTCTCTTCGAACACGCCCGTCGCGCGGTTCTTGCGGACGTGCTCCCAAGTGAGAACCCGGCCGTTCATGGCGACGTAGGTGCCGGGCGGGAGCGACTGGGCGAAGGCGAGGGCGCTGCCGAGGTTGAAGAGGCCGTCGGAGCTGCCGAAGGTGTAGGGCACCATCGCGCCGGTGATCACGATCGTCTTCGGGAGGTTCGCGGCGCCGAGCGTGCGCGCGGTCAGTTCCATCGTGTCGGTGCCGTGCGTGACGACGATGTGGTTCTCGGGCGCGCGGCGGCAGGCCTCGAGGACCTGCGCGCGGTGCTCGTCGGTCATCTCGAGGCTGTCGATCAGCATCAGCGTCTCGACGGTGACGTCGAGGCGCGCGCGGCCGAGCTCGAGCATCTCCGGCACGTGGGTCTCGCGGAAATGCAGTCGCCCCTCGAGCTCGTTGTAGTTCTTGTCGAACGTTCCCCCGGTGACGAGGACGCGCAGGGCCGGCGAGTTCATGGCCGCCCAGTTTCGCGCGCGCGCGGCGGATGCGCCAGAGGGCGCGGGCGAGGTGCTCAGGGAGCGATCACGAAGGTGAAGCCCGCGGTGCGGCCGTCGGTGCCGGGTCCGTCCTGGGTCCAGAACTGGCAGCACACGCTATCGCCGGGCGAAAGTCCGGCCGCGAGGAAGAAGCTCGCGTCGAACAGGAAGTCATGGCTTCCGGTGCAGTCGAGTCCGCTCGCGGATCCGCCCGAGGAGCTCATCGGCGTGCGCCGGAACGGCCGCGCGATGCACACCAGACCCGTCAGGCTCAGGTGCGGCATCCCGTTCTGCCAGCGGCTCCAGACGAGCATGCCCGGCTGGCTCGAGCGCAGGTTGTCCGCGCGCAGCAACAAACCGGCCGACGTGAGGCTCGGCGTGCCGCTCCACGAAAGCGTCGGCGTGCACCCGAGGGAGTTGGTCTTGGGCTGGCAGTAGGTGTGCGCGTCGCCGGGCACGAGCTTCTCGAGCTGCAGCCCGCAGAAATGCGCCGCTGGACCTTCCGCGACCTCGACGCGCCACTGCAGCAGGCCGCCGCTGACCGTCACGTAGTCCTGCGCGAAATTGATGCCCGCCCGAAAGCCGGCAAAGGCCTGGAACGCTCGGCTGTCGCACTCGATCGAGCCGCGCTCGCCGTCCTGCACGACGAAGCGCGTGATCCCCTCGAGCTGCATCTCGTCGGTCGGCTTCGAATAGAACGTGACCCGATAGACACCGTCCTCGAGTCCCGTGATGTTCCAGCTGGAGAACGCGCCCACACCACCGACGACGAGCTGGTAGTCATCGAGCAGGCGCCCGACCTGACGACCCGTTTCCATCCAGCCATCGTCGAAGTGCCCCTGCGCCGGCCAGCTCACCCTCGCCGCCGTCGGTTGCCCGGCGAGGTCGACGAGCACCTGGTTCGCGCTGTCCATGTCGACGTCGTTCCAGATGCCGGAGAGGCCGTTGACCGCGCCAAACGACGGCAAGGGCGCCGGCAGGTACCCGCCGATGTCGATGTGGAGCGACTGCGCGAAGGCAGTGGCGGGAAGCAGGGCAACGAGGAGGCCAGCGAGGCGGCGCAGCGGGGTCGGCATGGGTGATCCTTGGGCGGCGAACCCGCTCGGATTGCGCCGCGCTGGCGCGCAATCTACCCCGAAGCCAAGATCCCTGCGGGAAATCCGGATTCGTGGTCGAGTTCGTCCACCCGCGTCCGTCGAGGCCCATGAGCTCGCCGATCGAGCGCGAGCGCCACGCGACCCCTGTCCGAAGGAAACCGACCATGCCCAACTACATGCTGATCCTCCACGACGACCCGAGCGCGTTCGCGAGCGGGATGACGCCCGAACAGATGCAGGCCTGCATCGCCGAGTACCAGGCGTGGGCCGGAAGGATGGCGCAGCAAGGGCGCCTCGTCGGCGGCGAGAAGCTCGCCGACAACGGCGGCAAGGTGATGTCGAGCACTGGTGGCCGCACGCGCGTCGTCGACGGGCCGTTCGCCGAGGCGAAGGAGGTCGTCGGCGGTTACTTCACGATCAGCGCCGACAGTTACGACCACGCGGTCGAGCTTTGCCGTGACAACCCGCACCTGCGCTACGGCTCGCGCATCGAGATCCGCGAGGTGCAGCCGACGTGAGCGAACAGGGCGAGCCTGTGCGATCGCTGGTCGACGGGCTGTTCCGCCGCGAGGCGGGGCGGCTCGTCGCGCGACTGGCTCGCCAGCTCGGGACAGCGCGACTCGAACTGGCCGAGGACGCCGTGCAGCAGGCGCTGCTCGCGGCCTTGCGAGCGTGGTCGATCCGCGGCGTGCCGCAGGATCCGCGGGCT
>JABWBL010000254.1 GCA_013360535.1 Planctomycetaceae bacterium | reverse complement strand
ACATCCTCCGGATCGCGCGTTTCCGCCTGTGTTTTCGCGGGTTCCGGCGCCGCCGCGTCCGGCTTGCACGCGCCGCAGAAGGCGAGCGCGAGGACGAACGCGCGCTTCACGTGCTCCTCCGCTGCGGCCGGAACGTCAGCTTGACCCACGCGAACGCGAGGCCGCCGTAAGCGAAGTACAGGACGTGCAACAGGAACGCCGCGAGGGCGAAGAAGACGCCGCGCTTGCGCAGGAAGAGCGCGTAGAGGTCGCGGTTGATCGCGACGATCGGCAGCAGCAGCACGAGCGGCAGCCAAAGCGGCGCCCACAGCTCGCGCAGCGCCGGAACGAAGGCGCTCGCGACGCTCGCCATCGGCATCAGGAATACGCACACGACGCACAACTTCTGCCCGACCTCGAGGTTGAGGTCGCCGCCGGTGCCCGGGCGTTCGATCAGGAGCTTCGTCCAAGGCATTGCGCGGCGCGTGACGTCGATCTCGATCATCTGGCCGAGGCGCCAGCGCTTGAGGTGCTTCGCCTGGATGTGCGGCAGGAGCAGGATGCGGCGGCCGGAGCCCTTGAGGCGCATGCCGAGCTCGATGTCCTCGATCGACGGGTGGCGGAAACTCGCGTCAAAACCGCCGACGGCGTCGAAGTCCGGCTTGCGCACCGCCCCGCAGCCCGCCCAGAACGTGCTCGCCTCGCGCGGCCCGCGGTGGTGCACGTGGTGGTGCAGCAGGTTGCGGTAGAAGCTCACCGTGCTGCGGTCCGCGGGCTCGTCGTCGTAGGAGCCAAACAGCGCCGCTGCGCCGGGATCGTCGCGCAGCGCCGCGAGCATCAGCGCGAGCGTGTCGGGCCGCACGACGACGTCGGAATCGATGAACGCGATCACCGAGCCTCTCGCGACCTTCACGCCTTCGTTGCGCGCGACCGCGGGCCCGCTGTTGCGCTCGAGCGTGACGACACGATTCGCCGCCGCGCGCGCGAGCTCCGGCGCCTCGCGCCCCTGCGACGCATCGTCGACCATCACGAGCTCGAACGGCACTGTCGAGGCCTTGAGCCCGGCGATGCACTGGGCGAGCTGGCCAGGGTTGTCGTGGAAGGGCACGACGACGGTGAGCGATTCGGGCGCACGAGCCTGCGACATGCTCCGCACAGCCTACGCGTTCGCGGGCCCGCTTCCCACGTTCGCGCGCGGGCGGCGGTCGGGGACGCTCGCGCTCGCGCTTGGTAGCCTCACGTCCGAAAGGTCGTGTCGATGAAGCTCCTCCTCGCCCTCGCGTTGCTCCTTGCGCCCTCGTTCATGGTTCCGGCTTTCGTGGCAGATCCGCCTTCGGTCGCCGCGACGCAGCAGGAAAAACCCTGGTCGGAGATCCTCGGCCCCGCGCAGGGTGCGTCGCCGAAGCCGTTCGCGAAGGTCGAATGGCGCGGCGACGTGCGCAAGGCGCTCGACGAAGCGCAGAAGACCGGGCGACCGTTGTTCGTCACGATCCGTTGCCTGCCGTGCAAGCAATGCTCGGGCTTCGACGCGGCCGTGCTCGAAGGGGGCGACGGGCTCGAAGGCGTGCTGTCGCAGTTCGTCACGGTGCGCATCACGAGCGCGAGCGACCTCGACCTGCGGCTCTTCCCGGTCGAAGGCTGGCAGGACCTCGACCTGTCGTGGTGGGGCTGGGTGTTCTCTCCCGAGGGCCGCATCTACTCGATTTTCGGCGGGAAAGACCAGGTTTCCGACGCCACGCGCATCTCGCCGGCGGCGCTGAAGAAGACGCTCGAGCGGGTGCTCGCGCACCACTACGACCCGCGCCGCGCCGCGTGGGACATCGACGGCCCGGCGCCGGAGCTCGCGGGCAAGGCGCCGACCCCGATGGGCCTGCCCGGACTCGAGTCGTGGAAGAAGCGCGGCGCGCAGTCGCTCTTCAAGGACGGCTGCCTGCACTGCCATCAGGTCAACGAGGTGCTGCGCCAGCCCGCGCTCGACGCACGCACGTTCGACAAGCGCAAGGACCTCGAGGTCTGGCCGCTGCCGGAGAACGTCGGGATCGTGCTCGACCGCGACGACGGGCTGCTCGTCAAGAAGGTCGAGCCCAGGAGCGCCGCCGAACGCGCCGGGATCAAGGCGGGCGATCGCCTCGGGGCGGCCGGCGACCGCAAGCTGTTCGGTCAGGCGGATTTCCGCGGCGTGCTGCACCGCGGACCGAAGGGCGCGGGCAAGCTCGAGGTGCGCTACTGGCGCGGCGAGACGCTGCAGCGCGCGGAGCTCGAGTTCCGCGACGGCTGGCGCGCGACCGAGCTCGGCTGGCGCAAGTCGATCGCCGACGGGAACATCGGCGCACATCCGGGCTTCGCGTGGCCGATGGAACTCAAGCCCGAGCAGCGCAAGAAGCTCGGGATCGCGAGCGGCTCGATGGCCGTCAAGCCGTGGTTCGGCAAGGAGGCCGAGAGCTGGCCGGCCTTCAAGGCGGGCCTGCGCGAGGACGACACGATCGTCGCCGTCGGCGGCCAGTCCCCGGACCTCACCAAGGCCGCTTTCATGGCCTGGTTCCGGCTGCAGTTCGAGCCCGGCGACTCGATCCAGCTCACCGTGCGCGATGCCCGCGGTCGCGAACGCCAGGTGCGCTACGAGGCGCCGGCTCCGGGCGGGCACTGAGACGACGGCACAACGAGCCGGCGCCTTCGTTGCACCAGCCCCGCGAGGGTTGAAATCCGGGCGCTGGACGGAACTTTCGCGAGCTCCGTCGGTTCCTACCGATCGAGCTGCTCCCCGCGGGGCTTCACTCCTGTCTCTCCGCGGTCCAAGGTCGCCGCCGTGCCTGACTCACGGTGGGTCGACCGGTTCAGCTCGAAGGGCCCGCGGCGCGCCGACGCCGCGGGCCACTTTCTTGCCTGCGCGAGCGCGCCGGAATACGGAGCCAGAGCAATTTTCCGGCAAACAGCGGCCTGCGTCGATGGCAACGCCGTCAACGCAGGCCGCTGTTTGCCGGAAAAATTGCTCTGGCTCCGTATTCCGGCGCGGAACCCGGCTCGGCTCGCGCTACGCGCGCGTCACGCCCGGCATCGGGATCGGATAGCGGCCTTCGCCGTCGGGGAGCGTCGGCGGGTCCGTCGTCCACGTGAGCTCGCCGGGCGCGGCGGGCCAGAGCGCGAGCGGCGAAGCGAGGGCCTCGTCGTAAGTCAGCTCGCGACCCGAATACGTCGCCATGCGGCCTAGGATCGCGCTCATGGTCGAGCTCGCGCCGTAGAAGGCCTCGTTGTGCTCCGCGCCTTCGCGGATCGCGCGGAAGAGCACGTCGTGCTCGACCTGATAGGGATCGCCGCCTTCGGCCTTCGCGCGCCAGCGCGTGCCGTCGGCGAGCGTGATCGTGCCGCCCGCGATGTTCGCGGTGCCCTTCGAGCCGTGCGCGTGCTCGCTCACGCTCGACCACGTGTTCGACTGGTGGCGGCACTGCGACAGGCACACGCTGCCGTCCGCGTACGTGAACTCGACCGAGTGGTGGTCGAAGATCTCGCCGAATTCGATTCCCGTGCGCACCTGCCGGCCGCCCATGCCCTGCGCGCGCACGGGCGGGCCCTTCTTGAGCCAGTTGATGACGTCGATGTTGTGGATGTGCTGCTCGACGATGTGGTCGCCGCACAGCCAGTTGAAGTAGTACCAGTTGCGCATCTGGTACTCCATCTCGGTCTGGTGCGGCTGGCGCGGGTTGACCCACACGCCGCCAGAGTTCCAGTAGCAGCGAGTGAAGTTGATCTCGCCGACCGCACCTTCCCACAGGCGCTGCATCGTCTCGACGTAGCGCGCGTCGTGGTGGCGCTGCAGGCCGACGCCGACCTTGAGCTGCTGCTTCTTGGCTTCTTCCGCCGCCGCGAGCACCTTGCGCACGCCCGCCGCATCCACCGCGACCGGCTTCTCCATGAACACGTGCCGCCCGCGCGACACGGCGTACTCGAAGTGCCACGGCCGGAATCCCGGCTGCGTGCAGAGCAACACGA
This sequence comes from Planctomycetaceae bacterium, assembly GCA_013360535.1. Lineage (GTDB taxonomy): Bacteria > Planctomycetota > UBA1135 > UBA1135 > F1-120-MAGs118. The sequence goes on along the minus strand of JABWBL010000254.1, from coordinate 1,650 downwards.
CGTCGCAGTCGACGTCGATCGCTTTCTTGTAGGCATCGAAGCCGAGGAAGCGCCGGTCCTTCGGCACGTCGACCTGCCCCGGCCGCGCGCGCTCGATCTCCGCGAGGCTGCCCTCGAGCCGGTCCGCGAACGCGTCCGCCATCGCCACGAGCTTCACCGGCCCCGCCGTCGACAGCGCCTGCACCGCTGCTCCCGTGCCGCGCCCGCCGCATCCAACGAGCACGACCCGCAGCTCCGGCTCGCCCAGACTCCGCGCCAGCGCCGGCTTCGCCAGCGTCGCTCCCGCGATCACCGCCGACGACCCGACCAGGAACTGACGACGACCGACACTCGCTTCACGCTGCGCTTCCATCCGTGTCTCCTTGGGCTGCACCTTGCAGGGGAGACAGAGGCTCCGTCGAACGCCTCCGGATGTCAACGCGCCGCCCGGCCCGCCGGTGAAATTGCGCGCTTGGATCCTCTCGTTGGCGGCGCCGCGAGGACCTCTTGCGCTTGACTGCGTCAAGATGCCCCTCGATCCTCGCGACCGGTCCTTCGTTCGCGCATCGGGGCGCGACTCGAGGTCGATGCATCGGAGAGGCGCTCATGGCGATGAACTGGACGATCGAGCACGGAGCGCTCGGGCCGCGCATGGTGCTGCGTGGAGCATGGTCGTCGGCTGCGCTCGAGGTGGCTCGATCCCTGCGGATCAAGGAGCTCGAGCTCAACTACGCCAAGGGGTGGAACGGGCGTGAGCTGGACTTCCTCGAGGGGCTGACGGACCTGCTCGAGTCGATCGAGATCCTCGACTGGAGCATCGAGGACGTGTCTGCGGTCCACGCGCTCGTGGGGTTGCGGCAGCTGGCCGTGAGCACCTACTGCAAGACGGAGTTCCGTTTCCCGCAGTTTCCCAAGCTCGAGGAAGTCGCTCTGGAGTGGCGACCGCGCGCGGCGTCGCTGTTCGAGCATCGCGGCGTCAAGCGCGTGTTCCTCAACAAGTGGAACGGTGGGAAGGACCTCAGCGACTTTGGCGAGATGCGCCAGCTCGAAACCCTCCAGCTCTACAGCCCTGCGCGCCTTGAGGCCTTGTCTGGCATCGAACAGCTCACACGCCTGTCCAGGCTCGATCTCGCACACGCGCCTCGCCTCGCCTGGCTCTGCGGGATCGAACATCTCGGCCACCTGCGACGCTTGAGCATCGACACGTGTCGCAAGATCTCGTCGATCCAGCAGGTCTCCTCCCTGCTCGAACTTCGTGAACTCGCCATCGACAACTGCGGTGACATCGAGAGCCTCGCACCGCTCCGCCGCTTGAGCCAGTTGGAGCGTGTCAGCTTCATCGAGTCGACTCGAATCGTCGACGGTGACCTGTCGCCGTTGAAGGAGCTGCCGGTTCTTCGCCAAGCGCACTTCCGGGAGCGCTCGCACTACTCGCATTCGGACGCGGACTTCGAATGAAGAGTCCGCGGAACCCGTCGGGATGTGAACGCGCCGATGCTGCTCCCTTCGAGGTCGGCCGAGCTCAGTCGCGGAAGAGCGCCTTTTGGGGCGTGAAGCGGGAGAGGTAGGAGGCGAGGTCGAGCTTGCGGGCGGTGGAGTCGGAGGTCATGCAGCGGATCGTGCCGAAGACCTTGCGCTCGGGCCAGGGGCGGTCGAAGCGGCCGAGCGTCC
>JABWBL010000253.1 GCA_013360535.1 Planctomycetaceae bacterium | reverse complement strand
CGAGGCGGCGTGGCGCAAGCTGCGGCCCGGCTACGAGGCGATCGTCGAGCGCCAGCCGCGGCTCGATCGCGGCGAGACGTACTCGCAGCTCGGCACGCTCGGCGGCGGCAACCACTTCATCGAGCTGTGCCTCGACGAGAGCCAGCGGGTGTGGGCGATGCTCCATTCGGGCTCGCGCGGCGTCGGCAACCGCATCGGCTCGCACTACATCGACCTCGCGAAGAAGGACATGCGCCGGCACGTGCACGAGCTGCCCGACGCCGACCTGTCGTACTTCAAGGAAGGTTCGGAGCACTTCGACGAGTACGTCGAGGCCGTCGACTGGGCGCAGCGCTTCGCGCGCACCAACCGCGACCTGATGATGGCGGCGGTGTTCGAGGCGCTGGCGGCGACGAAGCTCCTGCCGCGTTTCACGCACGGCGAGGTGGCCGTCAACTGCCACCACAACTACGTCGAGCGCGAGGAGCATTTCGGCGCGTCGGTGTTCGTCACGCGCAAGGGCGCGGTGCGCGCCGGGGCGGGCGAGCTCGGCATCATCCCGGGCTCAATGGGCGCGCGCAGCTACATCGTGCGCGGCAAGGGCAACCCGGAGAGCTTCCATTCCTGCAGCCACGGCGCCGGTCGCGTGATGTCGCGCGGCGAGGCGCAGCGCAAGTTCTCGCTCGCCGACCACATCGCGGCGACCGAAGGCGTGGAATGCCGCAAGGATCGCGAGGTGATCGACGAGACGCCCGGCGCCTACAAGGACATCGAGGCGGTCATGGCGGCGCAGTCGGATCTGGTCGAGGTCGTGCACACGCTCAAGCAGGTCGTGTGCGTCAAGGGATGAGCTCGCAGCAAGCCGCAGAGCCCGCACCGGCCGCCGACGGTCCGGGCAAGGTCGACTTCCTGCTGGCCACGCTCTGGGCCGCGCTCGTGGCGTTCGCGCTGCTGATCACGCCGATCTCGGAATGCGGGGACTCGACCTTCAGCACCGCCGACTTCCTCAACAACCTGCCGGCGACGCGCGTCGATCCGAGCTGGCGCGCCCTCAACCAGCAGCTGTCGGACCCCGTCGTCGAGTTCGTGCCGTGGCTCGAGTTCTCGCGCTCCGAGCTCGCGCAGGGCCGTTTTCCGCTTTGGAATCCGCACAACGGTTGCGGCGTGCCGCACTGGGCCAATTTCCAGTCGGCGGTGCTCTCGCCATTCAGCCTGCCGTTCTACGTGCTGCCACTGAAGTGGGCGCTGCTCGCGAGCGCCTTCGCGAAGAGCTTCGTCGCAGGGTTCTTCCTGTTCCTGCTCTTGCGCGCGCTTAGGCTCTCGCACCTTGCGTGCGCACTCGGAGCGGTGCTGTTCCAGGCGAGTGGCCACAACGCGCTGCTGATCGCCTATCCGCACTCCGGCGTCATCGCGTGTGCACCTGCGGCGCTCTTTTTCGTCGAGCGAATGGTCGCGGGCGGTCCGGTGCGAAAGCTGTCGGCGGGGCTCGTGCTGTCGCTCGTCGCGATGGCGAGCGCCGGACACCCCGAGACGCTCTTCTTCGGTGCCGCCGTCGTCGCGGCCTTTGCGAGCGTGCGGATCGTTCCGCGGCTGCGCTCGAACTTCGCCTGCGGAGCGCGACTGGCGGGTCGCATCATCGGCCTGTGCGCAGCGGCGGCGTTGATCACGATGCCGCTCGTGCTGCCGTTCCTCGAGTACGTGCAACACAGTCCGCGCGCCTTCGGGCTCGAATCGACGGGGCACGTCGCGCTCGGCTTCGCCGACGCGGAGCGTTACCTGTTCCCGAATTTCCTCGGGACCCCGGTCCTGATGAAGCAGTTCGAGGCCGCGCGACCTCATCCCAACTACGAAATTGCGAACCTCGGTTACGTCGGCTGGCTCGCGTTGGTGCTGGCGCTGGTGTCGCTGCCCGTCGCGCTGCGCTCGTCACGCACGCTGGCGTTCGCGGGGATCGCGCTCGTGTGGCCGTTCTGGGCGCACGACACATTCGGGCTCGCGAGCGGACTCGCGTCGACGCTGGGCCTCGGCTGGATTCCGAGTTACGTGAGCCAAGGAGCGTGGGCGTTGTGCATCGCCGTGCTCGCCGCCCGCGGCCTGCACGCGCTGTTCCAGGGGGAGCTTCCACGCTGGTTCGTGGTCACGATCGTCGCGCTCGGCCTAGCCGTCCTGTTCCTCGCTCGCTCTTCTGCGCTCGCGACCATCGAGCAGCTCGGAAGCAGCCACGACGGACACGCGTTCGGCCGGGGGCATGTGGAGATGCTCACGCTCAACTGCTGCGTCGCAGCGGCGACCCTGCTCGCGACGCTCGTGAAGGCCCTGTCGAAGGTGCGCGGCCTCGTGTTTCCGCTGCTGCTCGTGTGGGCGGCGCCGCAGAACGTCAACTTGTTGTCCGCGTACCAGGTCGCCGCGCCGGATGCGCTCGTGTACCCGAAGACGGAATTCCTCGATGCCGTTGCGAAAGCCGCCGCCGGCGAGCGTGTGCTGTTCCTCTCGCAGCGTGGCCTTCCGCCGCACGCGAACCAGATGTACGGCCTGTCGTTCGTGTCGAGCTACGACGCGCTCGGGATCGCCGAGTACAACCGCCTGCTCGGATTGCTCGTCGAACCGCGCACGTCGTGGCAGATGCCGACGAAAGCGAGTCGACATGCGCTGGAGGTGCTCGGCATCCGCTACGTCGTCGTCGAGGAGCCAATGGAAGCGAGCGGTGCGAGCTGGGAAGGCGACCTCGGCGAGCTCGAAGAAGTCGCGCGCGGCAACGGGCAGCGACTGCTGCGCCACGCAAGCTCGCGCGGCCGCGCATGGCTCGCCCCTCGCGCCGAAGCGCGCCCCGGCCCTCGCAAGGCGCTCTTCCGCACCGCGGAGCCCGACGTCGACCCGTACACGAGCGTGATCATCGGCCCGGAAGTTCCCGGAGGCTTCGAGCCGCGCAAGGCCAAGCTCGAACCTCAAGGCAGCGTCACCATCGCGAACGAAACCCCGCAACACCTCACGCTCGAGGTCGACACGCCCGTCGCGCAATACCTCGTGCTCGCGCACACGCGCTATCCCGGATGGGAAGCGACGCTCGACGACGAGACAGCGACGATCCTCGACGCCAACACCGCCTTCATGGCCCTCGACGTCCCCGCCGGCCGCCACACGATCCGATTCTCCTACCGACCGCGCTCCTTCCGCCTCGGCCTGCTCCTCGCCGCGCTCGGAGCGACCCTCGGAATCCTCTTGAGCTCGTTCCGCCGCGGAAACGACGGCTAGTCTTGGTGCCATGGATACCAACGCGACGTACGGTGAGCAGTTTCTCGCGGAAGTGCGCAGTCTGGTCGGCGGCAATCCGTTCGACTACGCGGCCACGAAGCGCGTGAAGGCGATGGGGCAGGCGGGGATCATCGATTTGCTGCGCAAGAACGCGGGCGCGACCTACGCGGACATCCAGCGGCTCAAGACGGCCGAGGATCCCAAGGAACTGGCGCTGTACCTGTACGAGGCCCAGCGGCGCTCGCCGCAGACACCGACGGCGGCTTCGATGGCGCTGTACTGGCTCTACATGTTCCAGTGAGCGGCGACTACCTGCTGGTCACGGTGACGTGCGTGTCGACCGTGCCGTCGGGCATCGCGCGCAGGTGAATCGAGACGTAGGCGCCGTCGAGGGCAAAGGGCCCGACGCTCTCGAGGCTTCCATCGCGACGAAGCTCGAACGGGAAGACGAGCTGCGTGGAGCCCATCCAGTGCACAACGGTCTCCGCGCGGACCGAGTGAAGCACTTCGGGGTCCGTCGACGGCGCCAGCTTGAAGACGACCGAGACCCACGAGTGCGCGGTCGAGCTCTCGACGCGCAGCGAACTCCCCGAGGTGATCGGAGGCTGGATCGAGACCCCGATCTCGAACTTCGCCGGCTCGCTTGCGGAATCGGCGTCCTCGAACGGATAGACGATCACCTGCTCGCCCCCGGACGGCGTACGCAAGGCCTGCTCGGGCGCCGGCGCACGCTCCCACGGAAGCGCGGGAAGGAACGGCAGCTTCAGGCGCGGCGGCCACAGGCTCAGGCCGAGGTTGAGCTGCAGCAGGTGCAGCTCGAGGCCTTCCTCGGCGGCCAGCGTGAGCCCGAGCGGCCACGTGTCGACGTGCACGCCGGTGCGCGAAGGCGCGATTCCCGCGTCGAACCAGGTGTAGTCCTTGCCGACGGCGTTGTGGTCGAAGGCGAACGCCAGCTCGGGGATCTCCTGCGTCAGCTCGCGCACGAACGTGTTGCTGTTCGGGCCCGGCCAGGCCTCGTAACCGCCGTTGGCGTAACGCGCGTCGAGTTGCTTGGTGAGCTTCGAGATGCGGGTCACGAGCTGGGCCGCCTCCTCGTCGAGGAACACGGCGTGCACGCGCACCGCCTCGTCGGACCAGCGCAGGTCGCGCCGTGCGGCATGGGCGCTGATGCGCTTCTCCTTCGCCCCCGTGAACTTGCCGGCGACCTCGACCCGCGACCAGGCGAGCTCGTCCCCTTGCTTCATGTCGATCCACGTGTGCTCCGCGAAGCGCGAGTACCACGGCATCGACTGCGGAATGCCGCAGCTCTTCACGGCGACGATCCAGTCGCGATCGTTCGGAAGTTCCGACGGGCGCGCGACGCGGCAGGCGGAGAGCAGGGCGAGGACGAGCAGCAGGGCGAATTGGCGCATGGGAAGGCTCAAATCCTTCCAATGGCGTTGCGCATTGTCCAGTTGCCCGCTCAGGCGAGCTCGGCCATCGCATAGCGCGCGTGGGCTCCGGCCTCGGCGAGCGTCGCCGCGACTTCCGCGAGGTCGAGCCCGGCGTGGTCGTGGAGCTCGCCTTCGTGAATGCCCGAGGCGACAAGGAGCGCGTCGAGACCTTGGTGGTTCGCGCCGACGATGTCCGTGCCGGGGCCGTCGCCGATGGCGAGCACACGCGCGCGAACCGGTTCGCGGCCGAGCAGCAGGCCGAGCTCGCGCAAAGCAAGTTCGTAGATCGGCGCGTGGGGCTTGCCGGCCATCACGACCCGTCCGCCGAGGGCCTCGTAGTCGCGAGCGAGCGCACCGGCGCACCAATACAGCCTGGTCCCCAGCCGGACCACGATGTCGGGGTTCGCGCACACCATCTCGAGGCCACTCGCGCGAGCGCGGACGAGGCGCTCGCGGTAGTCGTCGGGCACCTCGCTCTCGAAGTCGTCGAGCCCGGTGACGCACAGGAACCGCGCGCGTTCGACCTCCGCGAGCTCGAGGCCGAGCCCGTCCCACAGCAACGAGTCATCTGGCGGGCCGATCAGGTGCATCGGCCCCGGCGCACGCCGAGCGAGCTCGCCCCGGATCGCGTCACCGGACGTGACGATCACGTCCCACGCGTCGCGCCGCACGCCGATGCGCTCGAGCTGGCGCGGAATCGGATCGCGCTGCTTGGGCACGTTCGTGACGAGCACGACCTTGCCGCCGCGAGCGCGAAACCGCGCGAGAGCGTCGCCGGCGGGGCCGAAAGGGCGCTTGCCGTTGTGCACGACGCCCCACAGGTCGCAGAAGACCGCGTCGTAGCGCTCGTGAACGTCGTCGAGGCTGCGCAGGGACTCCGGGGTGCTCACGCGCGCGGCCTCGCGACGAACGGGGGCATCGTCACGCGCTCGGGATCGCCGGGAATCGCGTCGAAGCCGCC
>JABWBL010000252.1 GCA_013360535.1 Planctomycetaceae bacterium | reverse complement strand
GCCCTGCGCACCAACGGCCTTCACCAACTCACCGACACCTCAACCAACCCAGCGCCCAGAGGAACAACGGGAACTACACCACTTGACGAGACGTGAGCCGGTCAGGCGGCCGCGTCAAGAGCCTCGCGGGGTGCGGATCGCCGAACGGCTACAATCGGGGCACATGTCAGGGGGCCACCCTCACTGTCCGGATTCGGTTCCGGATGATACCTCCACCGCCACCACGCGTTCCTGCCCGCCATGTCCTTGGGCATGGGGCCAATCCGAGATCGCATGGCGCGGTGTCGCGCGCGTGCCCCGGTTGCGCGCCGCGTGTGCGCTCGCTCCTTCCAATGGGCCGACAAGGCGACACACGCGTCGACCATGCGCAGCTGGAGAATCGGAGCCTGGGCCTTCGGACCGCCGCCGACTCCGCGCTGCGCTCGATCACGCGCCAGCCGTTCCTCTACGACCCCTGGGCCAACGACTCCACGCGCTCCCTCGGCCCCGCCGAATGGCGCGCCTGGTGGTCCTCCTCGTGGCGCAAATTCCTCTTCCACGCCGCGCAGGGCCGCTGAAGATCGACCCAACGCCTGGGCGGTCAGAAACTCAGGGACCAGACCGCTTTCGCGACCTTGGCCATGGAAATCTGGCGAATTGAAATGGTCTCTTCCGTCCATTCCGAGAAGTCGCAAAGTTCCCTGGAGGTCCTGTACTGCGACTTTGCATAAGCGGCCTGCTTCATAGCGAAGGGCGCATTGCCAGCGTCTCGAAGGTTCAGGCTTCGCTCGAGCAGCGAGTAATTTCCCAGTCGCTCATGGCTGCGATCAATGGCCTCAGGCGTGAAATGCTGCCAACCCTCCTCGCCGGGCCGCTCCGGCAGGATGTGCTCGACCGTGGCGTTCATGCCGTCGTCGCTGAGGTCGGACCCGCCAAGCTGTCTTTCGACCTTCGCGAGGATGTAGCGCAGTCGCTTGCCCGATGCCCCCTGATTGCGGAGCCGGAGCGAGGAGAAATCCGCCTCGAACTCCTCGTCAGGGATGTAGATCGGCCGCAGGGCCATTCGGACGGCCTTCATGGACTTCGCCGATCCGCGTCGAATCTCCAGCGCCGCACGATTGTAGACCTCCTCCAGCAGGTGCGTGCTTCGTCGGCTGACACCGTTGAACCTCAGTGACAGCACTGCACAACAGCGGAGCAGCTCGACGATGTCCTGAGGTGCGCTGAAGCTGTCCTTGGCCGCGAGCATCAAGGGGGTGTACTGCGAGACGCCAAAAAGCGTCAGGACACGTACGTGCTCCTTTGCCCCAGGGTAGTCAAGCCAGAAGTCGCTGGCGGGATCGTTCAGGGCCTCGAACCACGTTGCGTCCCTCTCGAGCTGGTCGAGCAGGTCAAACACCTGCTGCAGCGTGACAACGTCCCTCTTGATCGTCCTGAACAGTTGCTTCTGCCGCACGAACTCGCGGCGCGAGTTCAGGTGGTGTCGCAGGAACTCGGGGAAACCCCTGATGCCGACACGGGTCGTGATCCGCGCCCACTGACGGAGGACCGGGTCCATCTGGGACTTGCTGAGGCGATCCGCCAGAGACAGCAGATAGTTCTTGAGCAAGTCGGTCTCGGTCAGCTCGAGGCCGCGGGCGTTCAGGGTCTCGAACACCGTGTACGCGCTCAATTGATCCTGCACTCGGACGCTGATGAACACGAGGCGCTCCGAGACGACGTCACTCACGAACGCGGCCACGAGTTCGCCCTTGCGGCTCTGGGAGAACTTCTCCTTGACCTTCTGCTCGAAGAACCTGAAGCAGCCCCACAGGAGCCGCTCGGAGTCGCGCAGGCTGCGCTCACCGCCCTGGGGCGGTTTCCGCTGGGCGAGATTGAGTTGAAAGAAGTCGTCGTCGTTGGCGTTGAGCTTCAGCTTCGGCGTGATGCGGAGGCTCGTGGGATCCTTGGCTCCGAGGTAGCCACTCTCAAGCAGCGACGCACGCTCCCGGTTTGCCGCGGCATCGACGTCCGCCGCCGCAAGTCCGTACAGATAGTCCACGCAAGCTAGGATCAGGATGCTGAGCGTCGTCAGCCTCTGCTGGCCGTCGATGACGCGGAACTGCTTGCGCTCCTTGGTTTCGAGCACGATCGCGCCCATGTAGTGGTCTTCGCGACTGGCTTCGACGGCTGCGAGGTCCTCCCAAAGGTCTTCCCAGTGTTCACGCTTCCAGGAGTAGTCGCGCTGGTAGGGCGGAACGCTGTAGCTCTTTCCGTTGCCGAGAAGCTCCTTGAGGTCCTCGGTGTCCGTGTTCAGAAGCGCACTGCGGGCCATGATGGCCGGAGTCTACTAGAAGCGAGGGGCCGGCTCACACCCGCGCTGGGAAGGGCAGAGGGGTGAGCCGTAACGTGAGGGGCACGTACCCGGAAGTGGTTCACGGGATGGCGAACGTCGCGACGACGGCGAGGTGGTCGGAGCTTCCGATCTCGACGGTGTGGTGCTCGAGGAGCTTCCACGGGGCGGGCGCGAGCACGTGGTCGATGCGGCGCCGCGGCGCGCGGGCCGGGAAAGTCGGCGGGCCGTCGACGAGCCCGCTGAATCGGCCGCTCTTGCGCAGAAGCTCCAGCGACGGGTCGTGGGGCTCGGCGTTGAAGTCGCCCGCGAGCAGCGCAGGGCGTTCCCCGAGCCAGGCGACGATCTCGCGCGTCTGCACGAGGTTGTTCGCGAGGTCAAACGAGTCGTTGCGCAGTGCGGCGACCAGCATTGGGCCCTTCGGGAACTCCACTTCGCACCAGAGCACGCGCCGGTTGTTCGTGGGGTTCCAGAACGGCGCTCCGCCGGCAAGTTGCTGAGTCTCGAGCGCCTTCAGCGGCCAGCGCGAGAGCAGAGCGTTGCCCGACCGAATACGGAGAAACGGCACGCCGAAGCTGTAATTCTCGCTCGCCGCGAAGTGAGACAGGCCGGAGTGTTGGGCGAGATACACGACTTGGTCGAGCGGTTCCGGTCCGCACTCGAGCACCACCTCGGACAACACCACCAGGTCGCAATCCTCGCGCACGATCACCTGAGCGACCGCGTCGAGCTCCGCAGTCACGACCTCACGCTCCGCGAAGCGCCCGCCCGCGAAGAAACCGCACTTCGCCGCATTGAAGGCCATCACGCGCAGCTCGCGGCGAGCCGCACGCGGCTCCAACATCGCCACGACGCCCGCTTCCGGCGTGCGCCAAGCGTCGCTCGTGCCGTTGAGCACGAATGCCAGCGCCGTGACCAGCCCCATCGAGCCCAACGCGAGCAGCACGCAGCGCAGGATCCGCACGAGCCGGGACGAGGACGCTGCGACCTCAGCTGCCATGCCCGCTCGCGAGCCTGTTGCCTCGCCAACTTTCTCGCTTTCGATCTCGTGCGTGCGCGCACCCGACGACCTCGCATCGCGCTCGAACGGTGCGTTTGGTGGTCAACCTTCTGGCGCCGACTCCGAATCCAAGCACCCTGAAGCCGCTGAACTCAGGACTCTTCATCCCGCGTTGGTTTTCAGGGCTCGCGAACGCCGCAAGCTGGGCGCGGGCTTGAGCAGGTCGCCCAGGGAGAGCCCGAGGCCGAAGGCTGCACGGAACATCAGCTCCAGCGAGACCGACGGATCGCCCACTTCGATCTTGGCGATTCGCGACTGGCTCGACCGGATCCGCTTCGCGAGCGCCGCCTGCGTCCAGCCACGCGAGCTGCGTGCCAGCCGAATGGCTTCCGCGAGCCGCAGCTTGAGCTCCACGAACGCACGCTCTTCCTCGGAGAGTCCGAGGAACTGCGCCGCATCACCGACGCTCCATCCCGCCGCCCGCAGGCGTTCGACCTTCGACTTCTTGGTGGTGGTCATGAGGGGTTCCGATCTAGGTCTGGTCATGGCGCTTCAGCCGCGCTCGGCTGCTGTCGATCTGGAGACTGGGCGTGGAACGGGTCGTCTTGGAGAAGACTGCCGCGAGCACGATGGCGTCCGGGTCGATTCGATAGATGATCCGCCAGTTGGCGTCGGCATCCCGGATCCGAAGTTCGTGAACTCGTGCTCCGATCGACGGCATCGGACGTGAGTGGGGCATGCCGAGCGACTCGTGCTTCTGGAGCCTGCGCAACAACCAGCCAGCTTCGAGGCGGGCGTTGAGGCTCATCGGTGGGGTCCGGATCTCCCCATGCAGCCACACGAGCGGCTTGTCGTTCGCGGCCATGTCTTCCGGGACTATATGTCAGATCCGACATAGTCACAAGTGCCCGGGTTGCCAACGACAGCTGGAGCAGGCCCGCGGGCGCGCGTCAGCGGCTGACCTTGCGGCCGGAGCCGAAGCACTCGGGGCAGGGGACGCTCTGGCCGGAGACCCAGCGGGAGCCGGTGGCGACGCTCGGTGGGGAGCCGGGGTCGGTCTGCACGAGGTAGGAGTAGCTCTCCCAGCCGCCGCCGGAGTAGATCGAGCCGATGCCGTCGCAGCGGTAGCAGGTGTAGACGCCGACCTCGCGCTCGATCTGCACGCCGTGGCCCTCGTACTGGCCCATCGACTGCCAGGCTTCCATTTGCATGCGCCAGGCGCGGTCGGCCTCGGCCTTCTGCGCGGCCGCGAACAGTTCCTTGGCTTGCTCGATCCGCTTGAACCACTGCTCGGGATCGACCCATGCGACCTGCGCGCCGGTGACGTCCTCGAGGCGCGAGAGGTCGCTCCGGTGGATCACCGTGCCCGAACGCCGCCACGGTGCGGCGACGCCGAGCGAGAAGCGCGTGCGGAACCACTGGTCGGACTTGTAGCTGAGTCGGACGATGCCGTCGGGGACGAGCTTCTCGTCTTCGCTGACGTACCCCTCGCCGACGAGCACCCCGCCGCAGGCGACGTCCGCGACGAAGCTGCGGCGCTCGCCGAGGCCCTCGATTCGCGGACCGGGTGCGGGCTCGTTCTTGCGGAATTTCACGACATCCGTCGCCTGTTCGAGCGGGAACCCGAAGAGGCCAGGGCCGAAGTACGGTTCCTCGCCAAGGCGCAGCAACAGGCCCTCGCTCGCGAAGCCCGACGAGCCGAAGAAGAGCGCGCCGTCGCGGAAGCTGCGCACGCACTTGCCGCCGGAGTTCGCGGGTTCGGTGAACACGAAGCACTTGAGGCCCGGATCCCACTCGCGCGTGGTCCAGGCGACGGAGTAGGTCCCGACCCTGGGGTCGGTGCATTCGACGCGCAACGCTTCGTCGGTGGAAATCAGCTTGAGCCTGGCCGCGGGCGCCGACCACGCGGTCGCAGTGCCCTGCAATTGCGGCGATTCAAATTCCGGCAGGCCCGCGAGCTCGCGCTCGAAATCGAAACTCTCGGGTTCGGCGGGGATGTCGTAGGCAAGAAGAAGCTCCTGCATCATCGCCGCTTCGGCGTTGGCGCCGTCGCGCACGGCCTGATCGAGCGCCTGCGAGCGCGGGAAGTACTCGAGCAGCGACTTCTGCAGGTTGACGAGGATCATGGCCTGCAGCGCCCAGTCGCCCTCGCCCATCTCGAACAGCAGCGACTCGAGGCGCACGCAGCCGAGCGTGCGGTCGTGCTGCGCCTCGGCCGAGAGCGGGTCGGCGAATTCCGAGCGCGCGAAGGCGGCCGTCGTGTATTCGACGAGCGCGGCCTCGCAGCGCTCCGCGCGCCGCAGCAGGTCGCCGAGCAGG
>JABWBL010000251.1 GCA_013360535.1 Planctomycetaceae bacterium | reverse complement strand
CTGGCCCGGCCGGAGCGTGCGGCTCGCCGCAAGCGAGAGAGCCCCGCCCATGGTCCAAGAACTGCCGCTGGCCCTGACGTTTGACGACGTCCTGCTCGAGCCCTGCCTGTCGGACGTGATCCCGCGCGACGTCGACGTCTCGACGCGCTTCTCGCGCCACGTCGCGATCAAGGCGCCGCTCGCCAGCGCGGCCATGGACACGGTGACCGAGGCCGGGCTCGCCATCGCGCTCGCCCGCGAGGGCGGCATCGGCATCATCCACCGCAACTTCTCGATCCCCGCGCACATCGCGCAGGTCGATCAGGTCAAGCGCTCCGCCAACGGCGTGATCCTCGACCCCGTCACGCTGCCGCCGACGGCGACGCTGCGCCACGCGCGCGAGCTGATGACGACCAACAAGATCAACGGCCTGCCGATCGTCGAAGGCGAGAAGGTCATCGGCATCCTGACGAGCCGCGACTGCCGCTTCCATGCCAGCGACGACACGCCCGTGTCGCAGATGATGACGGCCAAGGGCCTCGTCACCGCGCCTCCGGGCACCTCGCTCGACGACGCGCGCAACCTGCTGCACCGCCACAAGGTCGAGAAGCTCCTGATCGTCGACGGCGACATGCAGCTGCGCGGCCTGATCACGATGAAGGACCTGAAGCAGCTCGCGGAGTTCCCCAACTCCAGCCGCGACGAGCGCGGGCGCCTCAAGGTCGGGGCCGCGATCGGCGTGCACGACTACGAGCGCGCGGAAGGCCTCGTCGGAGCGGGCGTGGACGTGCTCGTCGTCGACACGGCGCACGGCCACTCGAGCAACGTGATCAACACCGTGAAGGAGCTGAAGAAGCGCCTCAAGGTCGACGTCGTCGCGGGCAACGTCGCGACCGCGGCGGCGACGCGCGCGCTGATCGAGGCCGGCGCCGACGGCGTCAAGGTCGGCATCGGGCCGGGCTCGATCTGCACGACGCGCGTGGTCGCCGGCGTCGGCGTGCCGCAGCTCACGGCCGTGCTCAACTGCGTCGAAGCCGCCAAGGGTTCCGGCGTCCCGATCATCGCCGACGGCGGCATCCGCCTCTCGGGCGACATCGTCAAGGCGCTCGCGGCTGGCGCGTCGTGCGTGATGCTCGGCAGCCTGTTCGCCGGTCTCGAGGAAAGCCCGGGCGAGACGATCCTGTTCAAGGGCCGCTCGTTCAAGACTGTGCGCGGCATGGGCTCGGTCGGCGCGATGATGGCCGGCGGCAAGGCGCGCTACCGCCAGGACGACGTGAAGGACGCGGACAAGCTCGTTCCCGAAGGCATCGAAGGCATGGTGCCGTACCGCGGCAAGCTCTCGAGCTTCGTCTACCAGCTCGTCGGCGGCGTCCGCAGCGGCATGGGGTACCTCGGCGCGCGCACGATCCCCGAACTCGCCGAGCGGGCCCGTTTCGTGCGCATCACCAGCGCGGGCGTGCGCGAGAGCCATCCGCACGACGTCGCGATCACCAAGGAATCGACGAACTACTTCGTCTCTCAGGAATGAACGACAAGCCCAAGGGTGTCCTGGTCGTCGACCTCGGTGCGCAGTACGCGCAGCTGATCGCGCGTCGCGTGCGCGAGGCCGGCAGCTATTGCGAGATCGCGCCGCCGCGGCGCGCGCTCGAGGTCGCACGTTCGCTCAACCTCGGCGCGATCATCCTTTCGGGTGGTCCCGCGTCGGTGTACGCGCCCGACGCCCCCGACGTGCCGCGTGGGCTGCTCGAGCTCGGTGTGCCCGTGCTCGGCATCTGCTACGGCATGCAGTGGATGGCGCGCGAGCTCGGCGGCGAGGTCGCGGGCTCCGCCAAGCGCGAGTTCGGCCGCCAGTCGGTCGAGGTGCGCCTGCCGAGCGAGATCTTCGACGGCATCGGCGGCAACACCGCGGTGTGGATGAGCCACGGCGACTCCGTCAAGCGCCTGCCCGCGGGTTTCGAGGTGTACGCGCAGACCGAGACCTGCCCGATCGCCGCGATGGGGGACCGCGCGCGCGGTTTCTTCGGCGTGCAGTTCCACCCCGAGGTCACGCACTCGGTGCGCGGCCGCGAGATCATCGACAACTTCCTCTCGCGCGTCGCGAAGATGCCGGCCGACTGGCGTCCCGAGGGCATCGTCGAGCGCGAGGTGCGCAAGGTGCACGAGCTCGTGGGCACCGACGGCGAGGTCGTGCTCGGCCTCTCGGGCGGCGTCGACAGCTCCGTCGCCGCGATGATCCTCCAGAAGGCCATCGGACCGCGCCTGCACTGCATCTTTGTCGACAACGGCCTGCTGCGCAAAGGCGAGCGCGCCGTCGTAGAGGAGCAGTTCCGCGACCAGTTCGGCATCGACCTGACCGTCGTCGACGCCACCGAACGCTTCCTCAAGAGCCTCGCCGGCATCACCGAGCCAGAGCAGAAGCGCAAGCTGATCGGCCGCGACTTCGTCGACGTGTTCAAGCTCGAGGCCAAGCGCTTCAGCCGCGCGCACTTCCTCGGCCAGGGCACGCTCTATCCCGACATCATCGAGTCGGTCAACGTGCACGGCGGCAACACGGCCGTGATCAAGAGCCACCACAACGTCGGGGGCCTGCCGAAGGACCTCAACATGACGCTGGTCGAGCCGCTGCGCGAGCTCTTCAAGGACGAGGTGCGCGCGATCGGCCGCTACATGGGCCTCGACTCGCGCATCGTCGACCGCCAGCCGTTCCCCGGCCCCGGTCTCGCCGTGCGTTGCCTCGGCGAGATCACGCGCGAGCGCCTCGAGACCCTGCGCGAGGCCGACGCGATCGTGACGAGCGAGATCGAGGCCCTCGGCCTGCACAAGTCGCTCTGGCAGTACTTCGCCGTGCTGCTCCCCGTGCGCTCCGTCGGCGTGATGGGCGACGCGCGCACCTACGAGGAAGCCTGCGCGATCCGCGCCGTCGAATCGACCGACGCGATGACCGCCGACTGGGCGCACTTGCCCCACGACCTGCTCGGCAAGCTCTCCAACCGCATCATCAACGAGGTGCGCGGCATCAACCGTGTCGTGCTCGACATCAGCTCCAAGCCGCCCGCGACGATCGAGTGGGAGTGAAGCCGCGCAGGCGGAGGCTGGGACCGCCGCCATCCACGCGCAGCGCCTCGACAAGCCAAGGGCCGGCCACCTTCACAGGTGACCGGCCCTTTCGATTGCCAGCGAAGCTGACGCGCCTGGGCGATTACGGCACGTAGGTCAGCTCGATCGCGTTGGAGAGGTTCGTGGCCTTGCCAGCCGGCGGGTCGCGGAACCACGCCTGCACTTGCACCTTGTTGCCCGCGCTGAACGGGTTGCCGAGCGCCGTCGGGTTGGCGTTCTGGAACGCGTTCCAGTCGAGCGACAGCGTGCCGTTGCACTGGCCCACCGTGCCGCCGGAGACCTGCGTGTTCGAGCGCTGCGTGGGCGCCTTGACGCACAGGAAGCTCGAGGCGTTCCAGGCCTGGATCAGCTGGCCGGAGACCGAGTAGAAGATCAGGCCCGACTTCTGGCCTTCGACGTCCGCGACCGAAATCGTGCAGGGGTTGGCCTGCGTCACGCTCGGCTGGTTCGAGGCGCTGATGTCCGCGGTGCAGCCGTTCGTGGTCGTGCCGGCGGTGCAGTAGCTCAGGACCGGCGGCGTCGAGTTGCAGTTGTAGACGATCGAGCCGTTCCACACGCGCGGCGTGAAGGGCGTGCTCACGAACATCGTCGCCTGGCTCGCGCCGAGCGTGATCGAGAGGTCCGAGTTCGAGAAGAACTGGTTGCCGCCGTTGCCGTTGGTGTAGGTGTGGCCCGCGCCGATGATGCGCAGCGCCATGCCGTGCGCGCCCTGCGCGAGGAAGAAGTCAGGGACTTCGGCGAGCGACTGCTGGCCCGTACCCGCGCCGACGCCGCCGCCGGTCGAGACCAGCGTCCAGACCGCCGAGTTGAGCTCGTTGCCGACGTAGGTCGTCGGGCAGGTGAACACCTCGAGCGTGAACGCGACGCCGGCCGTTGCCGTGGCGTTGGTCAGGAACTGCGAGACGTTGATGCCGGCGGGGTTGGTGACGTTCAGATCGAAGTAGACGCAGCTGTTCGTGCCCAGTCCGTTGCCTCCGACGAACGGACCGGCGGCGAGCACCGTGCCGTTGCAGGGCGACGGGGCGGCACCGAGGTCGGTGTAGCTGCGAGCTGTCGCGTAGGGGCCGACGATCGTGTTGTTGACCCACTTCGCGCGCACCGTCCAGTTGTGGACTCCGGCGGCCGAGTTGTAGGCGTAGCTCGTCGAGGTCGTGTTGTAGACGATGCCGTCGACGTCGACGTCATAGCTCGACGCGCCCGTGACGGCGGTCCAGCTCAGCGGCACGACGGGGCCGAACACGACCGCGTTCGCGGCCGGAGCGCTGAGCGTCGGGGCCGTCAGGCCGGTGTCGGTGAAGGCGCGCGACACGGCCCACGGGCCGGCACCGCTCGAGTTGACGCCGCGCGCCGTCCAGTTGTGGAGGCCGGCGGTCGACTGGAACTGGAAGGCGGTGCCTGCGGTCGCGTACACCGTGCCATCGACGTCCACCTCGTAGCTGGTCGCGCCGAGAACAGCGCCCCAGCTCAGGTTGACGAACAATCCCGTGACGTTGGCGTTGGCCGCGGGCGCCGTCAGCGCCGGAGCGGCGCTCGGCGGCGGCACCGGCGGAGGCGTGCCGAAGCAGATGTCCCAGTCAGTCAGCGTGCCGACGTCGCCACCGGCCCAGTCGTAGATCGTGAGCGTCCAGTTGCCCGTCTGGGCGGCAACCGCGGAAAGCGCCACGTTGTCGATGCCGAAGTTGGTGCTCGTCCAGGTGCCGAAGTTCTGGGAGAACGTCGACGAGGGCACCGGGGTGCCGGCGGGCAGCGCGAGCGCCTGCTCGACGGAGTTGATCACGTAGCTGCCGCCCCAGTCGTTTCCACCACCTTGGCGGCAGAACAGGTTGATCATCTGTCCCGACGGCGCCGTCAGCACGAAGTGCGTGTCGCCGGCATAGGTGTGGTTCATCGTGTTGAGCTTGACCTCGGTCACCACGGTGGCGCCGGGCGGCAGGCTCGCAACGTTGAGCACGGAGCTGAACGGGAAGGACGGCAGCACGGTCTGGAAGGTGCCGTTGCCGGTGCCCGAGGTGGGGAACGCGCCGCCGACTCCGCCGGTGGTGCATCCGATGGTCTGCGCGGAAGCCTGAACTCCGCACAGGGCGACCGCGAGCGCGGCCCCCATGGAAAAGACGAGACGCATGATTCTGACTCCTGTTGCGGCCCACCGGAGTTCCTGAAGCCACCTCGGGGCCCTCTTGCCCCGCGGCCCGTGCCGGCGCGCCGAACCCGGATGGTACCGCACGTGCCGCAAGCGTGGCTTTCCCGCGGTGCGCGACACGCGGTCCTTCTCCGGACAACCGCCCGTCTGGACGCGTTGAGACCAACGAAGAAGGGGCCGACAACCTCGACGGTTGTCAGCCCCTTGGAAGCGAGCGGGTTCAGCGTTGCCGAACCGCTCTACCGCTCACGGGATCAGGGGACGTAAGTCAGCTCGATCGCGTTGGAGAGGTTCGTGGCCTTGCCAGCCGGCGGGTCGCGGAAGGTAAGATCCCGTCTTCCGGTTCAAGCGTTTTCATGCGCTCGCTCCCACGATTTCAGGTTCCAGGTTGGGCGTGAAGGGCCT
>JABWBL010000250.1 GCA_013360535.1 Planctomycetaceae bacterium | reverse complement strand
TTGCCGTCGACGCGGGCCGCAGTTTGCAGAAAAAATTGCTCTGGCTCCGTATTCCGGCTTCGGCGCGGATTCGCTCGCCAGCCGACTCCTGCCTCAGGGCTTCAGCGACAACGCACTCTTCTCGAGCGCCTCGGCCAGCGGGGCGAAGCTCGCTTCCGGGCCCCAGGCCTCGAACGTGTACACGTCGTCCTTCGTGCGGGCGAGCACGAGCAGGTAGCCGTTGGCCACGCCCGCGACCTCGCGCTTGCCGCGCACGAGCGCGCGGTCGCCGCCGAGGGCACGCTCGTCCGTCACGGCCAGCGAACGCGTCTGCACGAGGCTCGTGCGCGCCAGCTTGGACCAGAACTCGAGCGCGCCCTTGTCGAAGTTGTCGACGCGCTGGAGCTTGATGCGCACGCCGTCGGCGCTGAGCGCCTCGACGAGGTCGTCGGAGCTGTAGTAGCGCACGAACTGCGGCGGCGGCGTGAAGCGCGGGCCGCTGGAGAAGATGCGCGGCTGGCGCGGGCGCGACTCGACGCTGCCGGCGACGAGGCCGTCGCCCAGGCGCGAGACCCACTGGAAAGGCAGGTTGCCGCCGTCGTCGCGCGTCGCCGGCTGGGGGCGGTTGAAGTCGACGCGGATCGTGCTCATCGCGACCTGCGAGCGCAATAGGCGCAGCTTGCCTTCGATCGATTCGATCTCGAGCGTCACGCGGCCGAGCTCGGCCTCGATCCGCAGCGTGTCCTCCACCTTCGTGCTCTTCTCGAGGTGCGCGAGCAGCCGCTCGCGCATGCGCTTGGCGTTCTCGAGGCGAATGTCGAGCTCGAGCATCTGCTCGGTGACGTCCTGGGCGCGCACGTTGCGGTCCGCCACCTCGCCGAGCAGCGCGATGCGCTCGAGCGCCGCGTCGAACTGCGCGGCTGGCACCCGGATCGTGATCGAGCGCGCGTCGCTCTCGCTCATCCAGCCGCCGCAGGCTACGGCGATCTCCTTCACCGAGGCCTGGGCCGCGGCCGTCGACACGACGACGAGGCGCAGCCCGGCCGAGTAGATCACCTGGCGCGCCACCTGCGGCGCCTCCTGCGAGCCGGCGTCGGGTCCGCTCTCGCTCGGCGCGTTCGCCTGCGGCGCGAGCGCGTCGCCGGCGACGAAGCCGTTCTCGGCCCCGACCGCACTCATGTCGGCGATTTCCCTCGGAGCGTAAGCGCCGGTGGCCACGCAGGAGCCGAGGAACAGGGACAGGGAAAGGACAGTCGGGTTCAACGAACGCATGCGCGACTCCGGGCAGGACGACGAGAGGAACGGCGATCATCCAGAGCCCGTTGCGGCGCTTCAAGCGCCGCGCGCCGGGCCTCGCTTACAATCCGCCGCCATGCGCCGCCACCCCCTCCTCGCCGCCCTGCTCCCGTTCGCCCTCGCCGCGTGCAGCTCGACGCAGCTTCGTCCCGCCTCGCCGGATTCCGCCGAGCAGTTCGAGCGCCTCAAGTCGCTCGCCGGGGACTGGGTCGCGCTCGAAGGTGGCGAGGCTCCGCCGGGCTCGATCGTGCGCTACGAGGTGACGAGCGCCGGCTCCGCGCTCGTCGAGACGCTCTTCGTCGGCACGCCGAACGAGATGCGGACCGTGTACTTCCTCGACCGCGGCCAGCTCGTGCTCGTGCACTACTGCGCCGCCGGCAACCAGCCGCGCATGCGCGCACTGCCCTCGACCTCGCCCGACGAGCTCACGTTCGACTTCGACGGCGGCTCGAACGTCGACCTCGAGCACGGGCTCCACATGCACGCGGCGAAGTTCCGCTTCTCGACGGACGCGCGGCTCGAGACCGAGTGGACCCACTGGCAGGACGGCAAGGCCGGCGGCACGGTGAAGTTCGTGCTCGCGCGCTCGTGGAAGTGAGCCAGCCTCCCCGTCCGCTCAGAGAACGTGAAGAAATTCACGTTCTCGCCGTCCGGCGCCGCCAGGCGACGACGCAACCAGCATCCTGAGAGCTCGTATCCTCATTTCTTCACGAGCTCTCAGTCGGTGAGGTCGTGGCCGATCGAGAGCACGACCGGCACGAGGAACAGCGTGAACACCGTCGACACGAGCAGCCCGCCGACGATCACCGCCGCCAGTCCCTGGTAGAGCTCGGCGCCTGACCCCTGCCCCAGCGCGAGCGGAATCATGCCGGCCACAGTCGTGATGACCGTCATGAGGATCGGACGCAGGCGCGTCTTGCACGAGAGCGCCAGCGCCTCGCGACGCTCCTTGCCCTCGGCGCGGAAGTTGTTCGCCTGGTGCACGATCAGGATCGCGTTGTTGACGACGATGCCCGCGAGGATCACGAAGCCGAGCATCGAGATGACGTCGAAGTTCGCCTGCCCGCCGGAATAGGCGTGCGCCCCGGCGATGCCGAGGATGCCGCCGGAGAGCGCGAGCGGCACGCTCGTGAGGATCACGAATGGCGAGCTCCAACTGCCGAACAGCGCGACCATCAGGAGGTAGATGATCAGCACCGACAGCCCGAAACCCTGCGTCAACGCCGCGAGCGTCGTGCGCAGCTTGTCCGCCGAACCGCCCGTGCGCAGCGTGTAGGCGGCGCCCAGTTCGAGCGCCATCGGCGGGAAGACGTCGCGTTCGACCTGCTCGACGACACTCGAGAGCGGTGCGTCCTGTGCGATGTTGACCGTGAGCAGCACGTTGCGCTCGCGCTCGAGTCGGCGCACCGACTGCGGCCCGGTCGTGCGCTCGATGCGCGCGACGGAGTCGAGCGAGACGACCTTGCCCGAGGGCGTGACGAACCGCAGTGCAGCCAGGTCCTCGGGCGAGGAGATGCGCTCCTGCGCGACGAGCACGTTCACGTCGACGTCGCGGCCGCCCTCGATCAACGACGTGTAGCGGCGTCCGGCGACGGCGGTCTCGACGATCGCCCCCACCTCGGACACGGTCAGTCCAAGGTCCTTGGCGCGCGCCTCGTCGATCTCCACCCGCAGCTCCGGTCGACCCGTGACGAGCGAGCTGCGCACGAACTGCACGCCGGGAATCGCCCGCAGGCGCCCCTGCATCTCCTGGCTCGCGCGGTCGAGCGTGTCGAAGTCGGGGCCGGAGATCTCGATCTCGAACTGCTTGCCCGGGTCCTCGAACAGGCTCGAGCGCACCGGCACGACGAACTGGAAGCCCGAGAGCGTCATCGCCGGCCCGTACAGCCGCTGGTGGAAGCCCGCGATCGACTTGCCGTTGGCGTACTCCGGCTTGAGCACGACCCCACCGCCGTTGAAGCGCGGCCCGACGACCGCGAAGGAGTGGCTCGTCTCCGGCTGCGACAGGATGAACTGCTCGAGCGGCTTGAAGTTGTCGCGCGCCGCCTCCGCGCGTGTGCCGGGAATCGGCGACGCGAAGAAGAAGACGAGGTTGCGGCTGCCCGTCGGCAGGTACTCCGTCGGCGGAACCACGGTGAGCGCACCCGCGGAGACGGCCACGATCAGGAGCACGAAGCCCCACTTCCCGGCCTGGCCGCCCTTCGCGGTCAGGACGTCGATCGTGCGCGCGTACCAACGGCCGAGAAACCCCAGCGGCAGCTCGTCGCTCGTCAAGGCCTCGCCCTTGCTCTCGCCCAGCCACAGCGCCGCCATGACCGGGACGACCGTGAGCGACACGACCAGCGAGAGCGTGACCGCCGCGGAAATCGCGAGCGCGATGTCGCCGAACAGCTGGCTCGCCTCGTCATTCTGCAGCAGGATCGGGATGAACACCGCGACCGTCGTCAGAGTCGAGGCGAGCACGCCCCCCCACACCTCGCGGCCCCCTTCGATCGCGGCCTCGACCAACGACTTGCCCATCTGGCGATGGCGGAAGATGTTCTCGAGCACGACGATCGCGTTGTCGACCACCATGCCGCTCGCGAACGCGAGACCCGCGAGCGAGATCACGTTCAGCGTGCGCCCGAAGGTCTTGAGCACGAGGAACACCGCCACCAGCGAGATCGGGATCGAGAGTGCGACGATGATCACGCTGCGCGCGGAACGCAGGAACAGCGCCAGCACGACGACCGCGAGCAGGCTGCCGACCCACATGTTGCCGTAGACGAAGTCGAGCGCCTCGTAGATGTAGGTCGACTCGCGATAGACCGGCTCGAGCGCGACGTCGATGCCGCGGTTGGCGAAGGTCTGGTTGAGGTCGGCCATCGTGGCCTCGACGTCCGCGATCAGCTGCACGACGTTCGAGCCGCTCTTGCGCGACAGGCCGATCGCGACGCCGGGCGTCCCGCTGATCGAGACGAAGCTCGAGGTCTCGCGGTACGTGTCGACGACGCGCGCGACCTGCCCAAGCAGCACGCTGCCCGCCGGCGTCTCCTTGACGACGATCTCCTCGAGCCGCCGCGGCTCGGCCGCGAGCCCGACCGTCCGCACGACGAGCTGCCGGCTCTCCGTCTCCACCGTTCCGCCGCGCACGTTGAGGTTGCCGCGCGAGAGCGCCGCACCGAGCTCGGCCATGGTGACGCCGTAGCCCACCAGCCGGTCGGGATCGATGCGCACCTGCACCTCGTTCTCCTCGCCGCCGACGACGAGCATGTCCGACACGCCCGACACCCGCTGCAGCCGCGACTCGATCTCGTCCTTGACGATGCGCCGCACGCGGTTCGCGTCGTAGTGCGACTGGATCGCGATCCACATCACCTGGCTGGAATCGCTCGGACTGACCTCGACCTGCGGCTCGTCGGCCTCCTCGGGCAGGCTCGGCACCTGGCTCAGCTTGTTGATGACGTCGATCACCGCGAGCTGCGTGTCCGTGCCGAGCTCGTACTCGAGCGTGATCTGGCTGCGGCCCTCGTTGGACTCGCTCGTCATCTCGATCACGCCCTCGACGGCCTGCAGCACATCCTCGAGCTCGCGCGTGACCTGCTGCTCGACCTCGACCGCCGCCGCGCCGCGGAAATTCGTCGCGACCGTGATCAGCGGACGGTCGACGGTCGGCTTGAGCTGGATCGGGATCGTGCGGAAGGCGAGCACCGAGAACAGCACCGTCAGGATCACCCCGACGGCGATCATGTACGGGCTCTGGACGGACCAGCGGATCGGATTCACGGCTTGGGCTCCGCGGCCGAGGGCGAGCGCGGCAGCAGCGGCGCGCCTGGGAAGGCCATGTCGTTGCCGCTGACGACGAGGCTCTCGCCGTCGGTGAGCTCGCCCGCGAGCGGCTCGACCGCGCTCTCTCCCGACTGCGCGCCGAGCACACGCACCGGCACGAATTCGGCCGTGAGGCTCGGCTTCCCGTCCTCACCCTGCCCCGCCTTCGCGCGCACGACGAGCGTGCCCGCGCCGACGATGCGCACGGCGTCGGAAGGCACGATGAGCACGTCGCGCAGCGGCTCGAGGTCGAGCTTCACGCGCACGAACATGCCGGGCTTGAGCACGCCGTCCCGGTCCTCCTCGGGCTCGAGGCGCGCGAGGCCGCGGAACACGCGGCTCTGCTCGTCGGCGACGGGCACGAAAGCGTCGAGCTGCGTCTCGAGCCCGAAACCGCGCAATTCCTCGAGCGAGACGTGCATTCGCGGCTTCTGTCCGAGCCGCGCCGCGACGCCCGCGGGGATCTCGACCGCGATCTCGCGCCGCGAGCGGTCCACGATCTCGAGCACGGGCGAGCCCGCGGCGAGCGAGTCACCCACGCTGGCGATGCGGCGCACGATCG
>JABWBL010000249.1 GCA_013360535.1 Planctomycetaceae bacterium | reverse complement strand
CGACCCGCCGCTCTTGCTCGACCGCGCCTTCCTCGCGCTGGCGCCGGCGCCGCGCCCGCAAGCGGCGGCTCGCTAGACCGGCCTCGGCGGGGTGGCTACGATCCCCGCGCCATGCAGGAAACCAAGGAACGGCTGCGGCAGATCGCGCTCGCCGACGGGCGCTACTCGCCGGAGGCCTACTACTTCCTGTTCGAGGCGCTCGAGGCCGCGGTGCGGCTCGCCGGCAAGGAAGGCCTGCAGGGCACGTCGCGCCACGTGACCGGCCAGGAGGTGCTCGCCGGCTTGCGCGAGGAAGCGCTCAACCGCTTCGGTCCGCTCGCGGAGAACGTCTGGAAGAGCTGGGGCATCGCCGAGTCGATCGACTGGGGGCACGTGGTGTTCCTGCTGGTCGACCAAGGCCTGCTCAAGCGGCAGGACGAGGACTCGATCGAGGACTTCCGCGCCGGCTTCGATTTCCACGCGGCCTTCGTCGAGGCCTACCCGACGCGCCTGGGCGCGGCGTTGCGCGCGCGCAAGCGCGGCGAGGGGAGCTAGTCCATGCTCGACAAGCTGAGCAAGACCCGCCGCAACCTCGCGCTGCTCGCGCTGGCGGTGGCGGTCCTGTGGTTCTGCTGGACCGTGCGCACGGCGCTCAACCCGCTGATGCTCGGGCTCTTGTTCGCCTACATCCTGCACCCGATGGTGCTCAAGCTCGAGCGCCGCGGCTGGTCGCGCCGCAAGGCCGTCAACATCATCTTCGGCGCCTTCGGGGCCGTCGTCGTGCTGCTCACGTTCGCGATCGTGATGCAGGCGCGTGCGTTGTGGCGCGACGTCAACGCCGAGGACGGCGCGCTCGACCGCGTGCGCACGCAGCTCAAGGAGATCGTGGCGAGCGCCGAGGAACGTGCGACGCAGATCGGCCTCGACCTGCAGGCGTTGCAGGGGATTCCGGGGCAGGACAAGGAGGCGCAAGAGGCCCAGGGCGAGACTCCCGCGGCCACGGAGCCGCAGTCGCAGGACGAGGCGGACGCCGCGGGCGAGGCCACGGACGAGACGGCGGACGCGCAGCCCGCGAGCGAGCCGATGGCGACGCCGCAGGGACCGCCGACGGCGGACGAGAGCGCGCGCCGCACGCTCGTCGACGAGCTCTTCGATCGCGCCAAGGAATGGGCCTTCTCCAAGGAGAGTTCCGGGGCCGCGCAGGCGAGCCTGCAGGCCGCGGGCGGCGTGTGGCACACGCTCGAGGTCGCCTTCGGCTCGCTCGTCACCGTGCTGTCGCTCGTGTTCCTCGTGCCGCTCTACACGTGGTTCCTGCTGTTCGAGCTCGAGCGCATCTCGTCCTTCGTCGTCGGCTACATCCCGCGCGACCAGCGCACTCAGTGGTCGCGCATCGGCGGCCAGATGGCCGGCATGCTCGGCGCCTTCTTCCGCGGGCGCATGCTCGTGTGCTTGCTCAAGGGCCTCTTGCTCACCGCGACGATGGCCGCGCTCGGCATTCCGTACTCGCTGCTCGTAGGGATGCTCGGCGGCTTCCTGTCGCTGATCCCCGT
This sequence comes from Planctomycetaceae bacterium, assembly GCA_013360535.1. Classification (GTDB taxonomy): domain Bacteria; phylum Planctomycetota; class UBA1135; order UBA1135; genus F1-120-MAGs118. Next base: position 4,115 of record JABWBL010000249.1, on the reverse strand, counting down.
CGTCGGCCCCGGCGTCGGCTACCTGCTCGCCTTCCTGCTCGCGCTGCTCGTGCACGACCCGCTCGGCGCGAGCTGGCGCTGCGCGATCGTGTTCGCGGTGGGGGAACTCGGCGAGGGTTACGTGCTGATGCCCAAGGTGCTCGGCGAGCAGCTCGGCCTGCCGCCCGTGGTCGTGCTCGCGTCGTTGATGATCTTCGGCTCGGCCCTGGGCATGTTCGGGCTCTTGCTCGCGCTCCCGCTGACCGCCGGCAGCGTGATCCTCGCCAAGGAACTCCTCCTGCCCGCCCTCAAGCAATGGGCCGAAGACCGCGGCGCCCGCACCGACGGATCCTGAGCGACGGGAGTTGCGCACGAGCAGATCCATGGAACGACGACGGATCTCGAGGCGTATCGCGGTCGTCGCGCTTGCCGCGGTGCTCGTCCTGCTTGTCCTCTGGCGCGCCACACACCCATCGCGCGAGCCCATGCTCGAGGAACAGGTGGCACAAGCAGTGCAGGCAGCGCCGCACGAATCGATCGCACCCGAGGTGAATGCCGAGAGCTCGCGTTCGAGCGCGGGTGCTCCAACGGAGAGCGTCCAGCCAGTGGCCGAGACGAGCCTTCAGCCGCTTGTCGTGCGGGTGCTGGACGAACGGGATCGGGCGCTGGAGGCCGCCGAGCTGCACCCAGCGGGTCGTTGGGCCGCGAACATCTCGCGACCTGTGCGCCCGGAACCGGGAGTGTTCGAGTTCACGCCCGGAGACGCACGTGTCGGCGCGCGCTGGATCGCGTCGGCGCCGGGTTTCGTGGCGCGCGAGTTCGCTCTCGAGCGCACGGATGGAACTCTCGACGTGCGCTTGCAAGCCGGGTTCGTGCTCGAGGGACGGGTGGCGTGGTCGGACGGCTCGCCGGCGGGTCCGCTCGTTCGCGTGGTCGCGTTCACGGCAGGTCGACCACCTCGTTCGGGCGAGTTGCTCGGCGGCGCACCTTCGGGAAACGATTGGGCGCAGACGCAGGTGCGCGAGGACGGTACGTACTCGCTCGTCGTCCCGCGAGGCGCGAGCCAGCTCGACCTCACGGCGGCTGGTGATGGCGGCATGTGCACGCCGCGAGCCCGAGTCGAGGCGCGCGATGGTGTGGTCGACCTTTCACTCGTTCCCGTCTGGGCGGTGCGGGTCACGGTCCGGGAGGCCGACGGAAGTGCTGTGAAGTCCGATGCGGGCTTGTTCGGTCTGGGTCCGAGCTGGACGGCCCCCGACGGCTTCAGCTCGGTGATCCCTAGTTGCCTCGAGGCCGAATTGCTCACAGGCTGGAGCGCGCAAGTCGACGCTCCGACGCCGCTGGAGAGCCTGTTTCTCCTGAAGTCGTCGGAGCCCGCCGCCACACGACGCACGGAGTTCATCGACGGCCTCGAGTTCGCGCTGGGAATCCCGGGCTACGCGACTGTCAGCGAAGTGCTGCGAGTCCCGCTCGCGCGCACGCCCGTGGCCGAGGTCCAGTTTCCGCTTCAGCGCACCGCGACCGGCTGGGGCAGTCTCGTCGTGGAGATTCCCGCGATGCGGCCGCTCGAAGGGCTTCTTCGTGAGCGCGCTCTTGCTTCGCTCTCCCTCCGCAGCCTTCCGATCTCGCGCGACGCGCCGTTCATCGCCTTGGTCGAAGGTGCAGTGACTCGATTGGATGGCGTTCCCGCGGGCCGCTACAGCCTCAATGTCACGGCCAGAGATGGCTACGCGCAGTGGCCGGGTCCGACGGAACCTCCATTCGAGATCGCGATCGAACCGGATGCCGAGCTCGCGGTCCGCTTCGATCAAGTCGAGTTCGGCGAGTTGGACGTTGACGTGTTCGATGCCGAAGGGGAGCCGTACACCGGCAGCCTGGGGATCCAGGTCGATTGCCCGAACTTCAGCGTGCCCGTGGTCTTCTTCGCGTCCTTCGAACGCGCTCCCTACCGGATCACGATGCTCCGGCCGGGGACCTACTCGTTGCGCGCGGCCATGGCGGCAGGGCGGAACTTCACCGAGGAAAACGCGGTGGAGGCCGTCGTTCGGAGCGGCGAACGTGGGCTGACTGGGCTCGTGCTTCCGCTCCGCTGATCCTGCGAGGCACGAGCGGAATGGAGCGCGCCCGCCGGCCTCGAGAGCGAGGCGGGCGGGCGCGAAGAAACGGGGAGCTTGAGGCTCAGTTCTTGAGCGACTTGCCGAGCAGCTCGACCAGATCGCGCAAGGTCGACTCCGACAGGCGGCGGTCGGCCTTGAGGGCGCTGTTGAGCTGGTCGAGTGCGTCGCGCAGGCGATCCTCGCCACCTTGGGCGACCACGAGGCGCGGCGAGTTGTCGGGCTGGATCGTCGACTTGTACTCGTCGTAGTCCGCGGTCGACTGGCCGACACGCGAGAGGCCCTGGCGGATCGCTTCCTGCAGCTGCAGGTCCTCGACGAAATCACCCTGCGGGAACTCCTGGCCCCGCGCGTCCTGCACGCGGCGGCGGATCTCGGCGCGCACGAGCTGGCGCACGTCGTCGGGCGAGAGCGGCGTCTTGAGCGCGCCGTAGAATTCGTCGAAGCCGGGGTACAGCGTCGTGTCCTTGCGGTCGTTGTCGGCGAGCTTGCTGAACAGGTCCTTCGACTCCGCCCAGTGGCGGTCGACGTACTCACGCGGCTTCTGGTCGTCGCGCAGCTTGAGCATCGCCTCGATGCGCCAGGCCTCGAGCCGGTTGGCCGCGACCGCGAGGTCCGGCATCACCCCGCCGGAGCTGATCAGGTTGCCGTCCTTGTCGACCTCGCGGTGGATCGAGCGGTCCGTCGGCAGGTAGTAGCGCGCGATGGTGAGCTTGACGCGCGGCGCGAAGTCGAACTCGCCGTCGCCGTCCCAGTCCTTGGTGATCTTCTCCCAGTTGTCCCAGCGGCCGTTCTGGTTCTCGTCCTTGTACTGGTCGTCGCGGTAGGGCGGCAGCTGGATCAGGCTCTGCACGGAGCCCTTGCCGTAGCTGCGCTCGCCGATCACGACCGCACGGCGGTGGTCCTGCAGCGCACCCGACACGATCTCCGCGGCCGAGGCCGTGAAGCGGTTGACGAGCACGAGGATCGGCATGTCCGGCGGAATCACCGGCTCCTGACGCGTGAAGAGCTTCTCGGTCTCGCGCAGCGGGCTCTTGGTCGACACGACCAGCGTGCCCTTGGGCAGGAACAGGCCCGAGACGTTGACCGCTTCCTCGAGCAGGCCACCGGAGTTGTTGCGCAGGTCGAGCACGAGCGCCTGCATGCCGCCCTCGAGCATCTCGAGCAGCGGACCGCGCAGTTCGGAGCTCGCCACCGAGCTGAACTCCTGCAGCACGACCATGCCGACCTTGCCCGGGAGCATCTGGTGCTGCACCGCGGGGATCGTGATCGAGCCACGCTCGACCTCGACCACCATCTCCTCGGTCGGGCGGTCGATCAGCGCCGGGTCCATGCCGCGGCGCCACACGTACAGGCGCACCTTCGTGCCCGGGCGACCCTTGAGCTTCTTGATGATCTCGTCGGTGGCCTTGCCGAGCGTCGGCCACTCGTCGATGCGCACGATCTTGTCCTCGCTCATCAGGCCGGCGCGGTACGCGGGGCCGGAGTAGATCGGGCGCGTGATCGTGAACAGGCCGTCCTGGCGGTCCTCGCCGACGTAGGCGCCGATGCCGCCGTAGCCCGCCGCGAGTTCCTGCTCGAAGCGCTCGTAGGCCTTCGGCGCGAGGTAGCTCGAGTGCTCGTCGAGGCTCTGCAGCATGCCCTGCATCGCGGCGTCGAGCAGCTGGTCGCGCGTGACCTTCTCGCCGTCGGGGTGCGCGCGCTGGATCATCGAGATCAGGTTCTTGAGCCTGTCGAGGTCGTCGGCGCTGGCGGTCGCGGGATCCTTCTGGCCGTCCTCGAGCCGGTGCAGCTCGGCGAGGTTCTTGAGCTTGCGCTCGCCGACCTCGCGCGTGCGTTCGCGCTCGAGGTAGGCCTGCGCGAGCCGACCGCGCTCGTCGGGGACGATCGCGAGGTTGCGCAGCGTGTCGTACAGCTTGCCGGTGACCTCGGCGCCGCTGCGCGCGAGCGCGAGCGCGCCGGCGGAGCGCAGCTCGGCGTCGCCGGACTCGAGGAACTCGCTCATCACGGCCCGTGCCTTGC
>JABWBL010000248.1 GCA_013360535.1 Planctomycetaceae bacterium | reverse complement strand
GGGCTGCAACGACTGCCACACGCCGCTCGCGCTCGGCCCCAACGGCCCGGCGCCGGACATGGCGCGCATGCTCTCGGGCCATCCCGAGGGCCTCGTGATGCCGGCGGCGCCCGCGCTGCCCGAAGGCCCGTGGGGCGTCGTCGCCTCCCACACGCTGACGGCCTGGAACGGCCCGTGGGGGACGAGCTTCACCGCCAACCTCACGCCCGACGAGGAAACGGGGCTGGGCAAGTGGACCGAGGATGAGTTCGTGGCGACGCTCAAGACCGGCCGCCACCTCGGTCGCGGGCGACAGATCCTGCCGCCGATGCCTTGGCAGAACGCCGCGCAGGTTCCGGAAGCGGACCTGCGCGCGATGTTCGCGTACCTGCGCACGATTCCGGCCGTGAAGAACCACGTGCCGCAGCCGCTGCCGCCGGCGAGCGTGCGCTGACGGACGTCCGTAGTTCCACTCGTGCCCCGCGCGGTTCATGCGCCGCGCGGGGCGCGCTACACTTCGCGGCCTCGTCCATGCCTGCGATCTCCGAGGAATTGGCGCGTTTCCTGCAATCGGGCATCTCCGTGCTCACGGGCACACGCGACGCCCACAACGTCCCGGACGCCACGCGCGGCATCGGCGTGCGCGTCGAAGTGGGCGGTGACGAGGCGACCGTGTTCCTGCCGCAAGCGACGAGCGAGACCGCGCAGGCGAACCTGCGCGACAACGGACAGATAGCGGTGTGCTTCTCGCGTGCGATGGACCACCGCTCGATGCAGGTGAAGGGCGAGCTGGTCGAGCTGCGGCCGGCCGACGAGCGCGACCGCACGTTCATGGAGCGCTACCGCGAGGAACTCGCCGAAGAATGGGGCTTCGTCGGGCTTCCGCCGACGGTCACGTACCGCATGAACACGTGGCCCGCGGTGGCCGTGCGCTTTCGCGTGACGGCTGTGTTCGTGCAGACTCCGGGCCCGGGTGCGGGCGCACCTCTCGCCGCGCAGGCTGGCTCATGAAGGTGCGGCTCTCCGAGCTCCACGCCTGCTTTCAGGGCGTGATCCCGTCGATGCTCGCGACCTGCAGCGCGAGTGGCGAGCCGAACGTGACGTCACTCAGCCACGTGTACCTCGTCGACGACGGTCACGTGGCGCTCTCGTGCCAGTTCTTCAACAAGACGCGCCGCAACATCGCCGAGAATCCGTACGCGACCGTGATCGTGTACGACCCGCTGAAGTTCGAGGGCTACAAGCTCGGACTCAGGTTCGTGCGCTCGGAAACGAGCGGGCCGCTGTTCGACACGATGTCGCTGCGCATCGACGCGATCGCGTCGCACACCGGCATGGCGGGCGTGTTCAAGCTGATCTCGAGCGATGTCTTCGAGGTGCAGACTTGCCGGCGCATCGAGGGCTTCCTGCTGCCGGCCGAGATCGCCGACGTGCCGCCGAAGGCGAGCGTGCCCGGGCCGCTGACGGAACTGCGCGGCCTGCAGGTGGTTTCGCAGCGCATCGCGCAGGCGAAGGATCTCGACGGGTTGCTCGCGAGCACGCTCGAGGCGCTCGATGAGCTGCTCGGCTTCCAGCACTCGATGGTGCTCGTCAACGACGACTGCACCGAGCGACTGGTCGCCATCGCGAGCCGCGGTTATGGGCCGGGGAGCATCGGCGCCGAGGTCGCGATGGGGCATGGACTGATCGGCAAGGCAGCCGAGCGCCGGCGCCTCATCAAGCTGACAGGCCTCGGCACGGAATTGCGTTATGGCCGCGCGATCCGCGAGCGTCACGTCGAATGCGGCGAGAGCGAACGGCTCGCGCCGGAAGTGCCGCTGGCCGGACTCGCCGACGCGCAGGCGCAGCTCGCGCTGCCCTTGGTGTGTGGCGAACGGCTCGTCGGCGTGCTCGCGGTCGAGAGCCGCGACCCGCTGTGTTTCGACGACTGGGACGAGGCCTTCCTGCAGATCGTGGCCAGCCAGATCGCGGTCGCGCTCGACCGCATGCAGGAAGACGACGAGGAGGAGCCCGAGAACGAGGCTGAACTCGCACCGGCGGCGGCTCCGCAGCGCGTGCGCAACTTCGTCTTCTACCGCAACGACGACTGCGTGTTCGTCGATGGCGAGTACCTCGTGCGCAACATCCCCGGCAAGATCCTGTGGAAGCTACTGAGCCGCCGCGCGATCGCCGGCCAGCGCGAGTTCACCAACCGCGAGCTGCGCCTCGACCCCGCGCTCGGCCTGCCGCCGCTCAAGGACAACCTCGAGAGCCGTCTGATCCTGCTGCGCAAGCGCCTCGCGGAGAAGTGCCCCGAGGTGCGGCTCGTCCCCGTGCGCCGCGGCCGCTTCGCGCTGGAGCTCGACTGCGCCGTCGAGCTGAGCGAGAAGGACTGCGGCTAGCCGCAGCGCGCAACGTCGGGCGGAGCCGGAGAAGGAATACCGGAATACCGAGCCAGAGCAATTTTTTCTGCAAACTGCGGCCTGCGTCGAAGGCAACGCCGTCGACGCAGGCCGCAGTTTGCAGAAAAAATTGCTCTGGCTCGGTATTCCGGTATTCCTTCTCCGGCTCCGCCCGACGTTGCGCGACGCGCTCACGGCCCGAACGTCACCTCGAGCGCATTCGTCAGGCTGTCGAACGCCACCGCGGCCGGATCGCGCGACCACCACTGGCAGCGGATGCTCGAGCCCGCGCCGAGGCCGTTGCTCGCGAGGTACGCACCCGTGAAGTCGAAACGGAACGTGCCCGAGCAGTCGTTCGCGGGCAGCGCGCTGCCGCCGCTCTCGGTCACCTGCGTGCGCACGGTCGGCGCCGCGACGCACAGCGTGCCGCCGTGGTAGGGCGCGTTGAGCGCGGAATAGCCCCAGAAAAGCAGCCCGTTGCGGTGGTTGAGCACGTTGCGCGCCGTGACCGCGAACTGGCCGCCGGAAACGCTCGCCACGTTCAGATCCCCGATCGCCGGCGTGCAGCCGAGCGAATTGACCTTCGCCGCACAGTAGCTGCGCGGCGCGTCGAGCCGCACGCGCAGGCGGTCGAAGGCCCAGCTCTCGTCGCCGAGCGACTGGATGCCCGGCCCTTCCATCTCGAACGTGACCACGACCGAGCTCGCGACGTGCGGAATCCCGCGGAAGCGCGGCTCGCGCGACATGTCGTAGGCGCTGTCGGTGTAGTAGCTGCCCGGCCCGGAGAAGCCGAGGTCGACGCGGCGCGCGAGCTCGACACTGGGCGCCGACACGTAGCTCTGCACCTGGCTCGTCAACGCGTTCGCGAACGACTCGCGGAACACCTCGACACCGTCGACGGTCACGCGGAAGAAGTCGCCCGACGGGTAGTTGCCGGTGCCATCGAGCGAGTCGATCGCGGCGAACAGGAAGTCGAGGCTGAGCGTCGTGTGCGCCGGCAGGTTGCCGAGCGTGAGCGTCACCGGCTGGCCGGTCGGCACGCGGTAGAAGTCGCCGCCGAACTGGTACCCCGGGGCGCCGAGCCCGGCGAAGAACTGGCAGCCGACCGGCGTGATCGCGGGGCTGCTCGAAAGCTCCGGCGGCGCGCCCGTCTCGAAGTCAGCTTCGAAGACGACGCGGTCCTGAGCGAGGATCGGGAGGGCGAGCAGGACGGGAACGATCGAACGGATCAGGGTGCGTTGCATGGTGGTGGCGTGGGTTCGAGGCACGGGCGGGTCTCCTCCGTGTGCCAGCCCCAACCACGCAAGGCGCGCGCGGGGCCGATCAGAATTCTCGCAAACTTCCGGGGAAGCGCGAGGCCACGGCGCGCGGATCCGCCATGCAACCTCGAGTCGGTCTCCAAGATCGCGGACCTGTTGCCGGTTGTGTTCGAGGGGTGGATCAGCGCAACGCGCCCGAGGCGCCGGCGATGCCGACGATCGCGAGCACGCCGAGAAGAATCGCGAGCACGAGCAGCAGGATCTTGAGCCAGCTCCACGGGCGCTCGCCCTGCACTTCGCCGGTGGCGGCGTTGACGACGACGCGGTAGGTCTTCTGGTTCCAGCGGTAGGTCGCCATCCACACCGGCAGCAGCACGTGCTTGTAGGTGAGCGCCGACCAGTCGGTGTCGATCGAGAACACACGCTGCGTGTCGCCGCCGATGCGCCGGCGCACTTCGCTCTCGATGCCGGCCTCCATCTGGCCCTTCGCGCCGTGGAAGCAGTCGGGCAGCGAACGTTCGTAAGTGCGCGCGAGGTACCCCGCGAGGTACTCGGGGGCGAAGGGCTTGAGCTCCTTCAGCGGCCAGGGCTCGAGCTTGGCGAGCTCGTCATCGGGCAAGCCGGATCCCGCGCCTTCGAGCACGTCGTCGAAGAAGCGCCGGAAGCTGCCCGCCGCCGGATACCAGCGTGTCCTGCGCACGCGGCGCTGGTTCTTGCCGCTGCCGACCGTGACCCAGTAGTACTCGCCGCGCAGGCCGGTGTAGCGGTTCGCGGTGAGCGCGTCGAAGGTGAAGAACGGCAGGTAGACGCCTTGGAACGAGGCCGAGATGCCGCCGTGGGCGAGCTTCGACGGCAGGAACCAGCGCGAGCGCACCCAGGCGGCGAGATTTGCACCCGCCTTGGTCTTGTCGATCTGGAACGGCACGACGCCGTCGACTGCGAGGCGCTGCGTCGACTCGTGCACGCCCTCGCGCGCCATCGACTGGCCGCAGTAGGGGCAACGCTGCGCCGTGAGAGCGCCTGCAAACTGCACGTTGGCGCCGCAATTCTCGCAGCGCACCTCCTTGAGGTCGGTCGTGCGCGCGACTTCGGCGCGGCGCTCGGCCGCTTTCGAGAGCGCCGCCGCGAGGTCACGCTCGACCACCGCCGGCCCGCCCTTCGGCGCCTCGCCGATGTGGCCGCAGTAGGGGCACTTCGGGCGCTGCTCGCGCGGGTCGAACGCCAAGTCCGCCCCGCAACCCGCGCAGGGGAACTTGAACGCACGGGCCGCCTTCGTCGCCTCGTCCTCGTCGGGCAGCGGCGGCGGCGCGACGGCCTCGCCGATCACCTCGTCATCGGGCGAAACTTCGGGATCACGGCTCACGGCGGGCGTCGACATTAGCGGCGCCTTACGCGAAGCGGGAGCGCCGCATTCACGCCTCCGACGGGTGGGCACTGGCGTCGGTTCGGCTGCGGTGGCAGGATGCGGCCGTCCGCGCGCTCCGTCCCCACGCCGCGCGCGGCATCCGGACACCCGCTCGCGCCGCATCCCGCGACCCGAGCGCCGGTTCCGGCAACACCATCAGGGAGATCACGATGCAGCTGGCATCGAAAGCGTGGGGATTGGGGCGGATCGTTCTGGGGACGCTCGTGATCGCGGGCTCGTTCCTGAGGGTCGCGCTGGCGCAGGAGCCGACGGCGGCGGACGTCTGTGCGCGGTACGAAGCCGCGCTCAAGGGCAAGCCGGAGGAGATCCTCGCGGCGGGTGCCGAGCTCCTGAAGCTCGGACGCGCGGCGGAACCGGCCTTGCCGTTCGTGCTGAAGGAGCTGGACGAGCCGCGCTCGAGCGAAGTGCGCGAGCAGGCGCACGAGCTCGTCAGTTCGATCGGCGTCGTCGCGCTCGAGCCGCTGCTGCGGCGGCAGATCGACGAAGGGCGGCAGGGGATTTCGGGCTTCCGGCCGAAGGACGAGGACGCGGTGTCGCGGCTGTGGGTCGCCTACGACGCGGCGGGCGCGCGCGAGCGCATCTGGATCGCGGTGGTGCTCGACAACCTCGGCAAGCCTTCGATGGAGGAGCTGCAGCGGCGCCTGAAGGATGCCGCGGCGCCGGTGCGCGCGTCG
>JABWBL010000247.1 GCA_013360535.1 Planctomycetaceae bacterium | reverse complement strand
CGTCGCGTAGGCGCCGCGCGGCAGCTCGAAGCGCACGCCCACCATCAGCGCCCCCCGTTCGTTCGGGTCGGGCTTCGGCGGTCGGACGCGCAGGTGCTGCGGCACGACGAACAGCGGACGGTCCTCGCCCTTGAGCGCCATGCCGCTGACGCCTTCGATGCGGAACTGCGCCGGCGAGATCCGGTCCGCTGCGAGCACGTCCGCGAGCAGCCCACGCTGCACCGGATCGATCACGTCCTCGAGGCCCGGCCCCGGAAGGCGGAAGGTCGCGTCCGCGGGCACCGGCAGGAGCTCGCGCTCGTCGGGGTACACCAGCGGGCCTTCTTCGCTGTCGACGACGATGCGGCGCTCGAGCGGCACGTGCTCGCGCACGAAGTCCGCCACCGCACGGTTCCACGCGTGCGACTGGTAGGCGTACAGGTGGATCAGGCGGATGCGGCCGCCGACGTGGAAGAACGCACCCGCGGGATCCTCGGGATGCTTGCGCAGGTGCTCGAACACCGAGTGGTGCGCCCCGAGCTTGCCGGCTATGTCGCGGCAGGCCCCCCAGTCGCCCCAGTTCTCGCGCAGCGCCGCCTTGAGCGTCTTCGAGCGCGGGTCGTCGTGCAGTGAGCGCGCGGCGACGAGCATCTTGAGCGCGCGCCCGGCGTCGCCGCGCATCAGGTCGAGCGCGATCCAGCCCTGACCGTGCCGCAGGTTGCCGAACCGTTGCTCGTCAAAGTAATTGACCACGCCCTGCTTGCGCACGCGCGGCAGGTTCGTGCGCAGCGCCGCGATGTCGTCCTGCCGCAGCCCGCGCACGTTGAGCTCGAAGGCGTTGCCTTCGCTGTGGCGCGACTCGAGCGGCTCGGTCGCAAAGCCGACCGTCTCGATCTTCACGTCGCTGCCCGACACCGACACCTCGGGGCCGTGGCGGATCGACATGTACTGCGTCGTCACGCCCTGACGGTCCTTCAGGCCGCACATCGAGATCTCGCCGGCGCCGCGGCCCGCCTCCTGCGCGAGCACCTCCGCCGCCTCGAGCGACGTCAGCTTGCGCTTGAGCACGCGGTAGACGCGGTGCTCGCCCTTCTTGGTGAGCACATCGGGCGTGAGCAGCTCGCGCACGCGGAAGTCGGCGGCCCTGGATTTCAGCTTCATCGGCGCGGAGGCCTCACCTTGGAGAGTTGCTTGAGCGTGCGCGCGAAGTCGGGCGGCAGCGGCGCCTCGATGCGCACGACCTGCCCCGCTTCGACGAGCGAGGGAATCTCGAGTTGCGCCGCGTGCAGCGTCAGGCGCGCGATCAGCGGCGTCTCGACCTGTCCGGGCTTCTTGCGGTAGCCGCTCTTGAGTTCCGAGAGCAGCAGTTCCTTGCGGCGGCCGTAGAGCGGGTCGACCGCGAGCGGGAAGCCCTTGGCCGCCATGTGGACGCGGATCTGGTGCGTGCGGCCCGTGCGCGGCTCGCACTCGACGAGCGTGTACCCGCGGAAGCGCTGGGCGACGCGCACCACGGTGATCGCCTGCTTGCCGTCCTTGCGAGCGCACATCTGGCCCGTGCGGCGCGGGTCGGCCGCGATCGCGAGCACGATCTCCTCGCTCTCGCCGTCGGCGAGCGGGTGCTCGCCTTCGACCAGCGCGAGGTAGCGCTTCGACACGCGACCCTCCTCGAACGCGGCGCCGAGCTCGCGCTCGGCCTCGACCGTCTTCGCCACGACCATCACGCCACTCGTGTCACGGTCGAGCCGGTGCACGAGCCGCGGCCGGAACGGCTCGCCCGTGCCGCCCGCCTCGCGCTCGTCGGAAACCGCCTGCAACGCGGCGATCAGGTTGGGCCGCGAGTCGTCCCAGCGGTCGGGCTCGACGGCGAGCCCCGAGGGCTTGAGGATCGCGAGCACGTGCGCGTCCTCGTGGAGCACCTCGATCGGCTCGTTCCACGGCTCGGGCTCGACGGTCCCGACGAGCTCCTCGTCCTCGTCGTCGACGAGCACGACGTCGTTCTCGCGCAGCCGGTAGGCCGGGTGGACCGCTTGCCCACCGACGTTCGCGCGACCCTCGCGCACGAGCTGGCGCAGCACGCGCTTGTGGACGCCGGGATACAGGCGGCTCAGGAACTCGTCGAGTTCCATGCCGATCTGGTCGGGCGGCACGGTGTAGGGCTGGATCACGGGAACGGTGCGGCTTCTGCCCGGCGCTGCCCCGGGCGACGGCGGACTACGCGCGCTTCTCGTAGCACTCGCGCTTGAGGGCGCCGACGTAGGGCAGGTTGCGGTAGTGCCCCGCGAAGTCGAGCCCGTAGCCCACGACGAACAGGTCGGCGACCTCGAAGGCGCGGAACTCGGCCTGGAACGGAACGGCGCGGCGCGAGGGCTTGTCGAGGAACACGCACGTGCGCACCTCGGCGGCGCCGCGACGCTTCATCTCGCCCACGAGGCGCGAGAGGGTCCTGCCGGTGTCGAGGATGTCGTCGACAAGCAGCAGGTTGCGACCCGCGATCTCGCTCTCGGCCGGGAAGAAGTTCAAGTGCAGCTGGCCCGACTGCGTGCCGTCGCCGTAGCTCGACGCGCTGACGAAGGCGAGCTCCAGGGGGATCGGGATGCGCCGGATCAGGTCCGAGGCGAAGACGCAGCTGCCCTTGAGCACGCTGACGACCGTGAACGGGCGGCCCCGGTAGGCCGCGGTCACCTCGGAGGCGACGCGGTCGATGCCGAGGCGGATCTGCGCCTCGTCGAAGAGGATGGTTTCGACGTCCTGATGCACGGGGAGCCCCAAGTTCTCGCTCGTGGGCCCTGCCGGGCGGTCGCCGCAGGCCGGAGCGAGCGGAACAGGGTACTTGGAGCGGGCTCCCGACGCCACCGGGCTGGTGCCCCGCGGAATCGGTGCTAGCCTGTTTGCCGTCGGAGTCCACCGCTCCTGCTCGCTCAGCCAAGCCACCCCCCAGGGGCCACAGGCTGCCTCCGACACGCATCCGCCGTGCGCCCACTCGCAAAGGGCGCGCTCGAATGCGCGGCGCTCATGGTCCCAGGCACGCGCTCCCCGCGCGCCGGACTGCAAGCCTCCAACTCTCCACTCCGATTCCATGGTCGAACGTCGTTCCGACGAAGAACGGATCGCGGCACTTCAAGCCAAGATCGAAACCCTCCGCAACAAGGCCTCCTCGGCGTCGCGCCCGGATCAGGCCGTGATGCGCGAAGCTCCCAAGATCCACAAGCGGCTGCGCGATTTCGCCCAGCTCGCCAACGACAACGGGCGCGGGGATGTGGCGAACTCGATCGTCGCCTTCATCGCCGGTCTCGACCGGATGATCCAGACCGCTCCCGAGGCGCCGCGCCGTCCGGGCGCCCGCCGCTCGGCGGAATCGAGCGACTGGGCGGACCGGTAGGCCGCTTGGACTCCTGCGCGCGGAGCGGGAATCGCGACGAAATTCGTTGGGAACTCCAACGGACTGCGCGCGCCCGCCCGCGCGGTTGTTTTCCAGGTTGAACACTGGGCCCCCGGCCCGCCGGAACTGTCCGATGTCCACTGACGAACGACACGAGGCACACTCCGCTCGACTGCTTTCGAGCGAGTCGCTCTTTCGCGGGCGAGTGTTCGAGGTCGTCCGGGAGCGCATCCGGCTTCCCAGCGGCCTCGAGCAGGACCTCGCGATCGTCCGGCACCCCGGCGCCGCCGGCATCCTGCCGCTGTGGGACGACGGTTCCGTCACGCTCGTGCGCCAGTACCGCCACGCCGTGGGGCGCGAGCTGCTCGAGATTCCCGCCGGACGGCTCGAGCCCGGCGAGGCGCCGATGGAAGCCGCTCGCCGAGAGCTCGAGGAGGAGACCGGCCTGCGCGCCGGAGAGCTGCGCTCCCTGGGCGCGTTCTTCCCGGCTCCAGGATTCTGCTCGGAGGAGCTGCATCTGTTCGTCGCCACGGGGCTCGTGGCCGCGGGTGCAGGGAGGCTCAGCGCGGACGCGGACGAAGAGCTCGACCTCGTGCGGCTGCCGCTCGAGCGCGCGCTCGAAGCGTGTTTCGAAGATGCGAAGTCCTACATCGCGCTCGTGCGACTTCAGCGCGATCTACGCTCTCGGAGTTCTTGAGGCCTCCCAACTCCGCCGTTACAACACTCGGGTCGTTGGGACCGGTCAGCCCTGACGACACCAGCCGCCCCCCCATGCTGGACAAGATCCTCATCGTCGACGACGAACCCCTCGTGCTCGAGACCCTCGCGGAGGTGCTCGGCTCGGAGGGTTTCCCGGTCACCAAGGCGCAAGCAGCGTCCGAGGGCCTGCGTGCCCTCGAAGGTGACCCCCACGCGCTCGTCCTGAGCGACATCCGCATGCCCGGCATGGATGGCATCGAGTTCCTGCGCGAGGTGCGCCGCCTGCACCCTGGCACGGACGTGATGCTGATGACCGGCTTCGGCAGCCTCGACGGCGCCATCGACGCGATGGCACTGGGGGCGAGCGACTACCTGATGAAGCCGCTCAAGTCGAAGGAGATCCTCGCGCGTGTGCGCGCGATCCTGACGCGGCGGCGCCTGGAATCCGAGCTGCATGCGCTGCACAGCGAGCTGCGCGCACGCTACGACATGCACAACCTCGTCGCCGAGAGCCCGCGCATGCACGCGCTGGTCACCGCCGTACGGCGCGTGTGCGACACGGAAGACACGCTCCTGCTGCACGCCGAACCCGGCAGCGGCTGCCGCTACCTCGCCCGCTCGATCCACTACTCGGGTCGGCGCCGCAACGAGGAATTCATCGTCATCGACGCCCGGACCCTGCAGGAGAGCGAGCTCGAGTCAGCGCTCTTCGGCCACGAGACTCCCGGCGGACGGCGGCGGCGCGGCGCCCTGGAGCGTGTCGGCGCCGGCACCGTCCATCTGGCGGGCCTCGAGTTCTGCTCCCCCTCCGTTCAGGCCCGGCTGGGCGAGACGCTCGCCTCGCGCCGCATGCCCGCCGGAGGGCGCGTCTACGAGCTCGAGTGCCGCTTGATCCTCTCCTGCGAGCAATCTCCGGCCGAGCTGTTCCATGCAGGGCGCCTGACCTCGGCCCTCGACCGGCTCCGGGAAGCGGCGACGCTGTACATGCCCTCGCTCGCCCAGCGCCGCGAGGACCTGCCCGGCCTGGTCGCGGTCTTCGTCGAAACGCACGCCAGCGAGCACGGACGCAGCCTGCGCCTGCAACCGGGTGTGATCGACCGCCTCTCGACCCAGCACTTCCCCCGCAACGTGTCCCAGCTCTTCGCCGCGCTGTCGAACGCCGCCACGTTCGCGGTCGACGGCGAGCTCACCCTCGAGTGCCTCGAGCGCTCGCTGCGGCAATCGAGCTTGAGCGAGGACCACGGCATCGCCGAGCACCTCGGCGATCGCGAGTACCAGGTCGTCGTCCGCGCCGTGCAGCGCAACCCCGGCCGGCTGGACAAGGCCGCCCGGGAGCTCGGCATCAGCCGAACGACGCTCTGGCGCCGGATGCGCAAGTACGACATCAAGCTCGTCTGAGAGCTCGTGAAGAAGTGAGGCTACGAACTGTCGGAATGCGTGTTGCGCCGCACCGCAGGGCGGCGCGGACGACGAGACCGCGATTTCTTCACGGTCTCTGAGCACCGCCGGGCCCGCGCGGCGGCTTCAGGGCCAGCGCACGAACTCCAGATCGACGGCGAAGTCGAGGCCACCCTGTCCTGCGGCGGGAGCGCCGCTCGCATCGAGGTGAAGCAGCGCCCCGGGAGCCGCGAACACGACCGAACCGTCGGAGCGAGCGCTGCCGCGGTCCGCGCCGACGAGCGGCAGCTGCACCCAAGCGATCTCGCGCACGCCGCCCGGCCCGAAG
>JABWBL010000002.1 GCA_013360535.1 Planctomycetaceae bacterium | reverse complement strand
GGGGCGCCCGCGCGCGGCGAGCCTTCGAACGTGAGGCGCGGCGAGCAGCCGAGTGCACCCGGCATGCCGACGCAGTATCCGAGCGGCATCTCGCCCGCGTCGAGGCGCGCGAGCAGCGCGTCGGTCTCGTAGCTGGCGGGCGTGCTCGTGTCGCGGAATCCGGTGGCGACGAAATGGCGCGTCGAGTCGAGCGCGAGCTTGTTGAAGCTGTCGGGCGAGCTCGGCGGCAGGAGCGGCACGCTCCAATTGAGCGTCGCCGCGGGCGAGAGCTCGATCAGCGTGTCGCCGCCGACGATCGCCCACAGCTGGTTCGACTCGCCGACGATCGGACTGAACGTGAGCGCGTACGGGCCCGTGTACGGGAGCGAGAGCGTCGGGCCTGCGGCGAGGCTCGCGGAGAAGCGCCGCACGATCAGCTGGGTGGACGCACCCGGCGTGGCGCGCTCGTTGGAGAGCAGCCAGATCGAGCCATCGGGCGCGAACAGGCCGGACTGGCTCGACGCGCCGTCGCACAGGGGCCCCGAGTAGTCGAGCAGCACGTTGCCTGCGGAGTCGAACACGCGCATCAAGGTCCGCGAGCCAACGCTCGAGTCGAAGTCCGCGCCTGCCGCGACGATCCTGCCGCTGCCGTCGACGTCGAGCGAGAACAGGTTGACGCTCGATCCCGGCGAGCTCGGGCTCAGCTCCCGACTCCACGTCGCCGTGCCTGCGGTCGAGATACGCGCGACCGTTGCGCCGTTGAAGCCCTCGCCGAGCGCGACAAAGTCGCCGGCGGGGAGGCGCCGCGCGCGGCGCATGGCGGCGAGTCCCGATGCGAACGAGCCCTGCATGCCGTTCGCGAGCACGTTGCCGTTCGGGTCGTAGGTCCGCACGAAGAGCGTGCTGAACAGGTCGAGCATGCCGACGACCGTGAAGTTGCCGGCTGCGTCGAGGCTGCCGAAGCCGACGTCGTAGTCGTTGGTCGCGCCGCCGATCTGGCGCGTCCACAGGTGCGTGCCGCTCCCCGACACCTTGGTCACGAGCACGTCGGGATAGCTGTAGAGAACGCCCGCGCGTCCCCAGAAGTAGATGTCCCCCACCGCATCGATCTCGGCGCCGAAGTACATCACGTCCGAGTTCGGTGCGGGCGAGATCGTCCACAGCGCGGCGCCGGAGGTCGAGGTGCGGTGGATCTCCGTCCGCTGCAGCCAGTTCTGCGTGACCGGGTCAAGGAACCCGTGCTGGCTCGACCAGACGAGATCGCCGTTGCTCGCGATCGCGAGCACCCCCACTTGGTCGACGGTGCCCACCGCGGGCAGGCTCGCTGTCGCGTAAGCCTGCTGCCAGTCGAGCTGGACCTGGGCCGGCAACGATGCCGAGAGCAGCGCGACGAAGCCGATCGCGCCCATGGGGGCAGAACGCAGCATGGAATTCCTCACGGTTGCTCCCGCACGTTTCGTTGCGCGGATCCGCACGTCGGGGAGCAGACGTGCGGTCTCGGGCGGGGTCCCCTCGAGCGGAGAGCCCTTCCTGCTGCCTAGGCTCGTATTCACGGCGAGTCACCAGCAATTCCCGGCCCGCGCCACGCTCCGCTCCCGCGCCACGAATGCGGATCGCAGCCCCCTTTCACCCGGACTCGAATCGAACGAGCGCGACAGCGCGCCAAGTTCGTCGCCGGAAGACTCGCTCCAGCCTGCAAGTGAGCGCCAGCCCGTCACGTCGGGGGGGGCTGCGGTTCGACGACGTGGTGTGCGCGTCCCGCGCCCGCCGCCGGCGCCGTCACGACCTTCGAGGTCGGTGACGAACCGGTGACCGCTGGGTCGCCAGGTGCCGCGGTAGGTTGTCGGCATGCGCACGCTGCTCGCCACGCTCGTCCTCGCGCTCGCCCAAGAGGAGCAGGCCCCGACGTGGATCGCGAGGAAGGCCATGGCCGACGGAGCGTTCGACCACGCGACGCGCATCGACGTTCGCGGAGACTGGACCGTTGCGGTGCAGGAGTTTCCGGAGCGGACGCTCGAGCCGATGGCGCACAGGCCGGACGTGCCGTGGCGACTCGTGCGGCAGCGGGCGGATGAGCTCGAGGAGCTCGCGAGCGACGCCACGGCCCACTCGGGCTGGGGTGCGCCGAGTTGGCTCGCGGTGGGCGAAGATGGAACGGTGGTCGCGAGCTGGCGGCCGGGGCACAAGGTGCTGCGATCGAAGCCGGGCGAGCCGACCCCGCAATGGACCCTGCATTCGGACTCGAAGCTCGAGTGCGCCGCGCTCCGCCCGAACTGGATCGCGCACTGGGACCGCACCTCGCACGGACTCAGCGTCACTCCGCTCGGCCCCGACGGTCCCGGCGAGCGCCGCCACCTCGCCGGAGCGACGCCACCGCGCCCCGACATCGTCGAGAGCGACGGGGAGTGGTTGGCGTGGATCGACGGGCCGTCGACGCTGCGCTGGATTGCGGTGACGGGTGGCGAGCCGCGTGAGCTGAAGGTGGCGACGGAAGGCTCGCTCGCGATCGATGGCCTGTGGTCCGGCGTCGTGCTGCTCCGCGCGCAGTTCGGCCCCGAACTCGGGCTCGCGGTCGAGCTCGCCTCCGGCACCCTCTCGAGCTTCGAGCTTCCCAGCGGGGTCGTTTGGGTCGCGCCCGAAGGAGCCTTCACGCAGCACGGCCTCTACGACCCGCTCGACGGCTCGTTCGTCCGCTGCGAGTCGACGCCAAGCCTGTTCCACCACGCGCCCCACCGCGCCGCCCCCGGCCGTTTCCTCGCGCGCGACTCGTCGGGTTGGTTCGAGCTCTCGCTGCACACGCCGCGCGCACGAGTCCCCGCGGAACTCGGAGCGCTCCCCACTCCGTATCGGCCTCCCGCACCGGCCCTCGACGCCGCCCAGCGCTCCCTCTGGCTTTCGCTGCGCGCGCGCTGAGACGTCGACGGACTCGGACAAGTCGAGTACCTTCGCTTTCCCCCAGGCGAAGGCGCATGAGCGTCCCCGCTGCCCTCGTCACGACCCTGCTGCTGCAAACTTCGATCGCCGAGCTGCCCCGCGACGGCCGGGGCGGTTCGTGCTGGCTCGTGCACGCGCTCGGTGACGTCGACGGCGACGGCGTGGTCGACATCGCGGTTGCGGATCCGGAAGGTTGGCACAACGTCGTCGTTCGTTCCGGTGCCAGTGGCAAGAACCTCGGTGGGTGGACAGTCGCCTACGATCGCTTCGGCGACGGGAACTCCTGGTCGGCACATGAGTCCGGCGCCGCGCTCGTCCAAGTCCGCGACACTTCCGGTGCGACGGAGTACGTGCTTGGTGCGCCGGGAGCCGGCCGCGAAGGCCGAGCTTGTGGCGCGCTCGAGATGTTCGCTGGGCTGACGAACGGTTCCGCTCGTCTGCGCGCGCGCGGAAAGGATGGCGGTGACGGCTTCGGCGCGAGCCTCGCTGCGCTCGGTGATGTCGACGGCGATGGCGCGGAGGATGTGCTCGTCGGTGCGCCGAACGCGCCGAGCCCACACGTGCTCGTGGTCTCCGCGCGAACCGGCGCGCCGATCGCCAGCGCAAGTTCATCGACGCCGAGGTTCGGATGCGCGGTGGCGGCCGTGAAGTGGCGCGGCAATCCACAGCCGTTGCTTGCGGTGGGTTCTCCACTGGCGAATGAAGGCGCTGGTGCAGTCGTGCTGTTTGCTCCGAAACTCGGAGAGAAACTCGACACGATTCCCGGCCCGACGTCGCGTGGGCAGTTCGGCGCCCGGCTCACGGCGGCGGACCTCGACGGCGATGGAACGGACGAGCTGCTCGTCGGCGCCTTGGGAGTGGAGTCGGAACGACCGGGCCGCGTGGTGGCGCTACGGCAGGATGGATGGGAGCCGCTCTGGAGCCACGAACTGCCCGCGTGCGAGAACGAGCACGGGCTCACCCTCGGCACGCTCGGCGACCTCGACGGTGACGCCAGACGTGAAGTGCTTGTCGCGTTCGTGCCTGCGGATGCGCGGATTCGGCCAGGCTTCCGCGTCCTGTCCGGTGCGACTGGAGTGATGCTCCATGAGATCCAGAGCATCGACGATGAGACACCGGGCGATGCGGGCGCAGGCACCACGCGTTTTCGCTCGGATGAACATGGCACGGCGCTCGGGAATCGCCTCAGTTTCGCTGCGGCCGGCGACCGCGATGGCGACGGCAAGGAGGATCTTTGGTTCGGCGTCGGCAGTGCCGGACAGAAGTCGCTGCGCGCCCGCATTTGCCTGTTGCCGGGTGGTCAACTCGTCGGAGGGGCGGAGAGCGCGACGGAGGTACCGAAGCCTCGAACCACGCTTCCTTGGAAGGCGTTGGACGAGCCCGCGTTGCCGGAACCCATCCAGGTCGATTCGCTTCCGTCGCTCTTCGTCGACAGCCGCGGAGACAAACTCGACGACAACGCCCGAGTCTTCACGTGCACCGACTCCGCTTGGGGCTCACGGATCGAGTCCCTCGGAGACCTCGATGGCGACGGCTTCGATGAGCTCTGGATTGCCGGCATCTCGAGCGTCACACGGGATTGGATCTCGCATGT
The DNA here is from genome assembly GCA_013360535.1 of Planctomycetaceae bacterium. Taxonomy (GTDB): domain Bacteria; phylum Planctomycetota; class UBA1135; order UBA1135; genus F1-120-MAGs118. Next base: position 21,725 of record JABWBL010000002.1, on the reverse strand, counting down.
GTACTCCCGCGATGGCAGAAGCCTGCAGGCCCTCGATGGCGCGCGCGCCACGGACATCGCCCGCATCGGTGACCTCGACGGAGATGATGTGCCCGAGCTCGCACTCGGCGTCACGGAGCGCACCTATCGCTTCTGCGAGAGCCTGGGGCGAGTGCGAGTGCATCTTGATGTGCTGGAACGGAAGGATCGCTACTTCGAGTTGAAGCACCCGACCGACGCCTACGATTACGGCGCCGCCATCGAGACGATCGGCGACATCAACGGCGATGGGCAGCCGGAGCTTGCCGTCGGCATGCCGTCCGTGGCGACCCTTGCCTCACTGGAGATGCGAGTGCCGCCGTTGCGGAACGAAGTCACCCTCGTCTCGCTCGGTTCTGGCACCAGCACGACGCTCATCACGCTCTACGGCGATGCGTCGGCGGCGGACGCGTTCGGGCGCACGCTGGCCTGGGGTGGGGACTTCGATGGTGATGGCGTCGGGGATCTCGCGGTCGGTGCGCCGCGATCGAGCGCGGTCGGCACGCTCGCAGGTGCGGTGCACGTGTTCTCCGGCGCGAACTGGAAACGCATCGAGACCTTCGCGAGCGCATTCCCGGTCGGCGCGTTCGGCCAGACGATCCTGTGGGCACCCGATCTCGACGGCGACGGTCGCGGTGAGCTCGTGGTCGGCGCTCCCCTGCAAGGCGACGACCGACACGGATGCGTGTACGTGCTCGGCTCGAAGGAGCGCGCGCCGCTCGTCACGCTGCGCGGACCGTGGGCCCACTCGGGTTTCGGAGCGAGCCTCGCGCTCGGCGACCTCGATGGCGACGGTGCCCCCGAGCTCGTGGTCGGCGCACCCGGCACCTGGGATGGCGCTCACTTGCGCAGACCTTCCGTTCTCGTGCTCGACCTCATGTCCGGCCGCTGCCGTGCGCTGCTCGTCGACGACGGCCACGATCCGATCGATGTCCGGGAGGACGAAGAGTGGGACTGGCGCGGCTCTCCCTACGACTCCCCCGAGCGCTTCCTGCCGCAATTCGGCCGCGCCCTCGCGCTGGCCAACCTCGACGGCGACAAGCTCGCCGACCTCGTCATCGGCGCACCCTCCTACCAGAGCCCCAAGGACGCCGGCCGCGTGATCGCGCTCTCCGGTGCAGTGCTCTCGCGGGTGCTCGCAGCGACGAAGTGAGGGGACGGCAACTGGCACGCGGTGAATGTTGCACGGCCTGAAACGCCGCGCGAATCTGCCAAAAATGCGCGAGTTGGTTGCCACGTCTTGGGGCGCGGCTACGGAGTAGCGCCGTCGCGAATGGGCGCGACGCCAACGGAACGCAAGCTCACCGGCAGGAACGAGGAGGCGCGATGGTCGAGTGGAACGGTTCTGCGTCGCGGTTTGGATTGGCAGTGAGGTGGACGAGAGAGTTCGTGCGGCTCGGGGCAGCGGTCGGGCTCGCGGCGGCGAGCGCGGCGGCACAGTTGGACCCGGAGTTTCCGCTGGTGACGTTCGAGTATCCGACGAACTACGCACTCTCCGGGGCGAGCATCGGCGACTGGGACCGCGACGGTTTCGGGGACATCCTCCTCGGGCACACGACGCAGCTCCACTGGATGCGCAGCCGCGGCGACGGCAGCTTCGACGCGCCCTTGGCGATCCCGGGAGCGATGGGTTCCTACGGCGTCGACTGGGCGGACTTCGATGGCGACGGAAGGCTCGACGTCGTGGACCGCAGCCTGATCAACGCGGACCTGCGCATCGCCTACCAGACTCCGAGCGGCTCACTCGGCGGGACCACGCTGCTCGCCTCCAACGCCCAGCTCGGACGGGTGAAGGACTTCAACGGTGACGGTCGGCTCGACCTGTTCGTGACGGTGACCACGAATGGCGTGCGCAACGTCCGACTGCTGCTCAACCAGCCGACGGGCTGGCAGTCAACCGCCCCGGTGCCGATCGGGAATGGCTCGCCCGCGACCGCTGGCGACTTCAACGCCGACGGGCTGCCGGACCTTGCCTACTGTGAGTCGAAACCGGGCTTCCTCTTCGGTCTGGTGCTGCGCCTGGGGACGACGTTCGGCACCTTCGGGCCCAACATCTCGAACTTGAGAGTCGACTACAGCTCGATCCTCGAGCCCGCGGACCTCGATGGGGACGGACGTGAAGAGGGAGTTCTCACCAAGAACAGCGAGCTGCTGGTCGTGCGGGTTACGTCCACGGGGGCCGTGGTCAGCTCGACCGTCCCGGCCGCGGTAGCGCCGTTCGTGCCTGTGGCGGACCTGGACGGCGATGGCGATGTCGATCTGCTCGTGAATTCCCGGACCACTCCGCAGTTCCTGCGCAACGACGGAACGGGACACTTCGACTTCCGACGCCCCATCGCGCTCGACCGCTACTTCGCTCGCTTCGCGAGCGGAGACGTCAACGGCGACGGAGCCGCCGAATTCGTGGCCGCGATCGGAGACCGGATCGGCCTCACGCTGTCCGATGGCCAAGGAGGCTGGTCGCACACGGTGCAGACGCCAATCCCTCGCACCCACCACACCAAAGCCATCGGAGACGTCGATGGCGATGGCCTCGCCGACTTCGGGAGCCGGAGACCGTGGACGCCGGATTGGCAGGTGAGTCGCGGACTCGGCAACGGTCAGGCCATTGGCCTCTCCCGCATCCCCCTGCCGCAGTCGATCGACGCTCTCGACTTTCTCGACGTCGACGGCGATGGCGATCTCGACGCCTTCGGTCGGTCGACGCATTACGAAGTCGCGATCTGCCTCAACGACGGCACGGGACGCTTCGGACCGGCGGTGCGGACGTTGGGCCTGGGAGGTCAGGAGACCAGTTGGGGCGACTTCAACGGCGACGGCAAGCTGGACCTGCTCGAGACCGGGCTCAACTTGAAGCTGTATCTGGGCACGGGCCACGGCAGCTTCGGACCGCCGAGCCAAGTCGCCAGTGTCTACGTCCCGATCGCGGCGATCGGGGACTTCGACGGCGACGGCCGCGACGACGCGCTCGCGACGGGCATTCAGACGCTGAACGTATGGCGCGGGACTGCGAGCGGAAGCCTGACGAGCCCGATCGTCACTCCCAATCCCGGTTCGATTCCGGCCGTGGTCGTGGCGGGCGAATTCAACGGCGACGGCGACCTCGACGTCGCGTGGCTCGAGGGCCTCTCACCCATCCGGCTGGTGCGGGCGTTCGGAGACGGCACCGGGAGCTTCGCGACGCCGGTGGTGACGCTGATCGGCGAGCCAATCCACACGCTCAGGCTCGAACGGGTCGATCTAGGGCCGGACACCCTCGACGATCTGGCGTTCGCGGACTTCACGGATGCGCCGTCGGGCGATCACAAGATCCGGATGTTCGCGTCGTCGCCGTCGGGCGCACTCACCGAACTCGTCTCCGTTTCAAGTTCGGGGGATTCGGGGCGCAACTTCATCGCGGATCTCACGGGCGACGGCGTCGCGGAGATCGTGCTGCTGCCCAAGACCATCTTGGAGCGCGGCGTCACGATCTGGCGCCGCTGACCCGCCAGCCTCTCACCCGCCGCGGAGCCACTCGGGCAGCGGCGGGTGGGCGAGCGTCTGCAGGACGGCCTCGTAGAAGTTGGCGGCGCCGCGCAGGTCGTGCTCGCGGCCTACGAACCAGGGCGGAGTGTTGCCGCGCGTCGCCGGGAAGCCGAAAAGCGGGCGCATCGTGAAGGCGACCTGGCCGCCGACGAAGAGCGAGAGCGCGAGCCACGCGAAGACGAGCGAGCGCGCGCGCGTCGGGCTCGTCTCGCGGCTACTGAAGAGCTCGCGCGACTGGCGCACGAGCGCGATCGTGCCCGCGAAGGCGACGCAGGCGAGGTTGAAGGCGAGGAACTTGTCGTAGTCGCCGAGCTTGCCGTCGTCGGTCGCGCGTGCGACGCGGGCGACAAAGAACACCGCCGGCGAGAGGCTCCCCAGGAGCAGCCCGAGGTCGACGAACAGCCGCCACGCGTGCTGCTGCACTTCCGCGAACGTGTGGCTCGTGCGCAGCGCGCGGGCCGCGACGAAGTAGCTCATCGAGCAGATCGTCGCCGTCACGACGACGAGCAGCGGCAGCTTGACGAGGTTGCGCGTCGCGTAGAGCTCGCTGTGCGCGGAGCCGAGCGCAAAACCGTAGGCGGCCGTGCCTGCGAACAGGCCGAGCAGCGCGCGGCGCATGAGCTACAGCTCGAGCACCGTGAACATGCGCACGAACACGTACAGGAACACGACGTGCCACACGACGAGCACGAGCCCGAGCAGCAAGGGGTTCGGCTGCTGGCGCGAGCCGAGGAAGCAACGCCACAGCTGCAGCACGCCTGCCGCCAGCGAGATGCCGAGCATCGCCGTCGAGATCGAGCTCCAGCCGATGCCCTCGGAGTCCTTCTCCATCGTCAGCCGCAGGAACTCGAGGATCGGCGCGAATCCGAGCGTGAAGATCGCCGCTGACGCCGGGATCAGGAGCGCGAGCACGCCGATCTGCCCGAGGGTCGTGCGCGTGCCGGTGTAGCTCGTGAACACGTACAACGACGGCAGGCAGATCAACGTCGAACCGAGGTACAGCGCCGTCAGCCGCCACCACGACTCGATCCCGAGCACGCAGCTGTACGGCACCGTGAAGGCCACGCCGGCCAGCAGGAACACGAGCGCGAGCCGGCCCAGCCCCAGACGCTCGTCCACGTTCGCCGCCACCCGCTCCGGCGTCGCCAGCACCACGTCCACCGTCCGCAGCGGCTGGTACAGCGCGACCCCGATCTCTTCCTCGCCGTGCGGCCGCACCGGCGCCGCTCGCGCGGCCCTCGGCGGATGGATCAGTCCCGGCGTCGGTTCCGGCTGCGATTGCGAGCTTTGGCTGTCCATGCGATCAGGTCCCCGTTTCTCCGTCGTTCCGCGAGCCAGCCTCCCCAGCTCACGCCTCGATTGCAACCGTTCGAACTCCAATCAGCTTCGCCGAATGACCACGCTGTCACTGCGACTGTCGATTCCCGTTCATGAGGGCGGGAATTGCGTTCCGGCCGAAGCTGCAGGCCGCGGTCGAACTTCGTTCAGCGCGTGAGCGTCTCGAGCGTGACGGAGGCGAGGGTGGAGCGGGTGAGTTCGTCGACTTCGGCGAGCAGCTGCTCGAGGCGCGAGCGGCTCGGGGCCGAGTCGGCGGAGGCGGAGGGGACGGGTTGCGGGGCGTCGAAGAGCTCGACGACGGCGAGCACGCTCAGCTCCGACGGAGGACGGCAGAGTCGATAACCGCCGTGGACGCCGCGCGTGCCTTGCACGATGCGCGCGCGGACGAGGGCCTGGAACACCTTCGCGAGCGCGCCTTCCGGCAGGTGCTCACGGGCCGCGATCTGCGCGACGGTGACCGGCTCCGGCGAGCGGGCGAGCTCGATCACCGAGAGCAGCGCGTACTGGGCGCTCTTGGAAAGGCGCACGCAATGGCCTCTGCCGCTCAGGTGCCCGCGAGCTCGCGCTGCGCCTCGCGCCGGTCGTCGGCCACTTGCGCGGCGGCGAGGTCGAGATCAAGGTCGATGCGCGCGGCGGGACGGAAGCCGGAGCGATGGAAGAACGCGAGCAGCGCCGGATCCTCCCAGCGCACCTGCGTCTGCAGCTTCTGGATGCCGAGCGCCATCAGGTTCTGGCGCAGCTGGCGCAGCAGCGCGACACCGACGCCCTGCCCCTGCTGGTCGGGGTGCACGCCGATGGTGTCGAGCACCGCGGCCTTCTCCGCCGAGCCGAACTCGCCGTAGTAGACGCGCGCCAGCAGGAAGCCGACGAGGCGGCCGTCGCGCTCCGCCGCGAGCGAAACCTGGATGCCGGTGTCGGCGATCGCCTGCGCGAGCTTGACCTTGAAGTACTCGGTCCGGCGGCGACCCGCATTGCGGCTGTCGACCTCGATCACGGCGTCGAGGTCGCGGGGGCGAAGGTTGCGGACGACGATCGATTCGTTGTGCGTCATGGAAACCTCAAGGCATTTCAGGCCATCAGCTGCCCGCCGTCGACGCGCAGCACCTGACCGGTGACGTGCGCCGAGAGTGGCGAGGAAAGAAAGAGCACGGCGGAGGCGACGTCTTCGGGTTGCCCCAGACGGGCGAGAGCGGTCTCGGCGAGTGCGCGCTGGCGATGCTCCTCGGGCAGAGCGCGCGTCATGTCGGTCTCGATCCAGCCGGGTGCGACGCAGTTGACGCGCACGCCGAAGGAGCCGAGCTCCCGCGCCGCGCTCTTGGCGAAGCCGATCAGGCCGGCCTTGCTCGCGGCGTAGTTCGACTGGCCGAACTTGCCGCGTTCGCCGTTGATCGAGGCGACGAGCACGACACTCCCGCCGCGTTCGCGCAGGCGCGGCGTGAGCAACGCGAGCAGGTGGAAGGCGGCATCGAGGTTCACGCGCAGCACTTCGCTCCAGCGCTCGGGGCCGAGCTTCCACAACACGGAATCCCGCGTGATCCCGGCGCAATGCACGAAGATGTCGACGCGCTCGGGCAGCTGCGAACGCAGCGCCTCGATCGAATCCGCGTCGGCGAGATCGCAAGCGAGATTCGTGGTTCCCACGACCGGCTGCGCTCCAGCGCGATCGACGCTCCACACCGTGGCACCCGCCGCTCGCAACAGCGCGCAGACGGCGCGGCCAATTCCGCCGCTGCCGCCGCTGACCACGGCGACCTTGCCGGCGAGCGAGAGGAGCTCCCCCACGTTCATCCGCGGCTCCCGCTCAGCGAAACGCCGCGACTGGAGAGCTTGCGCACGCGGAACGCACCCCACAGGCCCGCACCGATCGCGCCAGCGAGCGGAGAATTGTCGTGCATGCGGATCTCGACGGGCACCTGTTGCTCCCCGACGAGCTCGATCAACGCCGCACGCAGCCCCTCGTCGCGCGCGAGGCCGCCGGTGATGAGCACGGGTCCACGCGCGCCTGCCGAGGTGAGCAGCTTGAGGTAACGGCCCGCCATCGACAGGTGAATGCCCTTGAGAATGTCGGGGATCGTGATGCCGCGCGACACCATGTTGATGACGTCGGTCTCGGCGAGCACGGCGCAGATCGACGAGCACGTCTCGGGCTTTTGTGACTGCAGCGAGAGCGGCCCGATCTCGTCGATCGTGACGCCGAGGTAGCGGCAGATGTTCTCGAGGAACTGGCCCGAGCCCGACGCGCACTGGCTCGTCATGCGATGGCCGAGCACGCGGGCGCGCTCGTCCATCAGGACCGCGCGAGCGTGCAGCGCACCGATGTCGACGACGGCCCGAACCTCCGGATCGAGGAACAGTCCGCCGCGGGCGTGCGTCGTCATGCCGTAGAAGTGCCCGGTGCGGCACTCGACCTTCTCGCCTTCGCCGGTCGTCGCGATGTACTCGAGCTCGTCGCGCCGCAGCCCGGCGAGCGCGAGCGCCGCGTCGAGCGTGCTGTCGACGACGTCGAGCGGGTCGCGCCGCCGCAGGCGTTCCGTGGCCTGCCCCACCAGCTCCGCGCCTTCGCTCCCGCGATCGCGCAGCACCGCCACCTTGATCGCCGACGAGCCGACGTCGATGCCGGCCACCCGCAGTTCGTTGGTCTTCATGCCGGCACCTCCACGGGCTCCGCTTCCTGACGGCTGACTTCGCGCCACGCGAACAACGACGCGCCCAGCGCGCCGGTGTAGATCGAGTCGGGCGAGATGTTGAGCTTGCGCTCGCCGTAGTTCTCCTTCACGAGCAGGCGCAGCGCCTTGACGGCTTCCGTGTTGCGCGCGACGCCGCCAGTGAACGTGAACTCGTCCTCGATGCCACCCGAACGCGCGAGCAGCGACATCGCGCGCAGGATGATCGCGCGGTGCAAGCCCGCGAGGATGTCCTCGCGCTTCTCGCCGAGCGAGAGGCGCTCCCGCAGCTCCGCACCGGCGAACACCGTGCAAGTCGAGTTGATGCGCACCGTACGGCACGACTTGCCCGCCATGGGCCCGAGCTCGTGCAAGCCGAGGTTCATCTCGTCGGCGATGTAACCGAGGTAGCGCCCACAGCCCGCGGCGCAGCGGTCGTTCATCTGGAAGCTCGTCACGATGCCGTTGGCGTCGACCTGGATGGCCTTGGTGTCCTGGCCGCCGATGTCGAGCACCGTGCGCGTGCCAGGGAACATCGCGTGGGCGCCGAGGCCGTGGCACAGGATCTCGCTGCGGATGAGCTTCTCGGGGAACGGCAGGCGCTGGCGGCCGTAACCGGTGCCGACGCCGAGGCGCTGCACGAGCTCGATCGAAAGCACCTTCGTCACCGCACGCTGCAACGCCGGGTCACCGGCTTGCACCATCGCCTTGCGCGCGTGCGACTCGAACGTGCCGACCGCCTCGGTCGAGTTCTCGGTCTCGAGGATCGCCTTGTCGAACAGGCCGACGAGCGGATCGAACGCGTGGCCGCCGTCGCGCGCGATGGCCTCGGCGAGCTCGACATAGCGACTGCCCGCGAGGTCGCGGAAGAAGTCGCTCTTGCGCGAGGCGCCGACGCGGTAGAGCTCGCCGGTTTCCTGCTCCATCGTGCCGAGGATGCGCTCGAGCGCGGCGTTCGTCGCCGCGCCCATGGCGAGCCGCTCGGCGTGCTGGTGGAGGCTCGTGCGCAGCGCGGCGAGCTGCGAACGGTACTGCTGCTCGCGGAACGCCAGCTCGAATCGCGTCAGCAGCTCGCGCCGCCGCTCGGCATCGACGCCGTCGTGCTCCATGCGGCCGTCGATCAGCGAGAAGCGCGCGTTGATCAGCGCTTCACCGAGCGCAACCTTGCAGGCCACGTCGTAGTTGCTGCGGCTGTTCGTGATGCCGCGGCCGAGGATGCGGCGCTCGCCGTCGAGCACCACCGCCTTGGTGGTCGTCGAGCCGAGGTCGATGCCCACGCAGTAGTCGATCTTCATCGCCTAGGCGCCTCCCGCGCGCTTCTGCTCGATCATCTGGAAGTACGACTCGAGCCGATTCTTGATGTTCGAGGCCGAGAAGTAGCGCGGATCGACGAGGTCGCTCTCGATGAAGCCACCGGGGCGACCGGTGCGACGCTCGACCTCGCGCAGGATCATCAGTTGCCCTGCGCTGAAGGAATTGCAGCTCTTGACGGAGTTGATCAGGAAGCCATCCGCCGAATACTCGCGCACGTAGCGTTCGAGCATCTGCACGCGCGTCGGCAGGTTCAGGTTCGTGTAACAACCCATGCAGTAGTCGGCGAGCGTCTCCAGCGGCCGGTTCGGGTCGTGGCGGAAGCCGTTGTCGTACACGCCGCCGACCTTCGTGTACGTGGACGCGACGACGACCGCGCCTTCCTCCGCGAACATCTGCCAGAACTTGCGGAAGCTCGTCCAGTTCGGCGGCCCTTCGACCACGAGGCGGTAGCGCTCGTTCTCGATCTCGCCGTCGGGGGTCACCGGTCCCTTGCCGAGCGCGATGCGCCCCTCGATCTCCGCGCGCAGCTCGCGGTAGTACAGCACCGCATCCTGCGTGCCGCGGAAGGCCGTGAAGATCGGCCCGATGTAGTAGACGCCGCCAAAGTACGCGTCGATCGGCGACGGGCGGCGTTTGGCGCTCTCGAGCACCCACACGAGGTCCTCCTCCGCCTTCGCCGAGCGCGCGAGCCGCTCTTTCAGCGCCTCCTCGTCGTAGGCACGCCCGCTGATGCGCTCGAGCGCCGGAATGACCTTCTTCTTCAGCTGGTCGACGACGTACGTGCGCATCGAGTCGGTGACGACGCCATCACCCTGGTACGGCACGTGGAGCATCGCGACCGGCGCGTTGTACTCCTGCCCGAGCAGCTCGAACCACTTCAGGAACGTGAAGCAGCCCGTGTAGGAGAGCAGCAGCAGGTCCGGATTCGGCAGGCGCTCGCCCGTCGGTCCGACGTTGCCCGATTTCAGCATGCCGATGTCGCACTTGACGTACGTGCAGACGTCTTCGCTGTGCCCGAGCTTCTCCGCGAGCCCGATGTAGTCGCGCGACTTGCCGCGCATGCCCGACTGCAGCGCGTTGATCTCCGGGAGGACCGGCAGCAGACCGAAGCTGTCGATCAGCTCCGTCAGGTTGCCCGGAACGAACGTGTACACGCACTTCTCGCCGCGCTCCGGCGCCTCCGCGAGCTTGCGGAAGTGCTCGGCGATCATCGCCTTCTGGCGCTCCTGACTCTGGTCCTTCAGCGCAGCCGTCGCCACGTTGCCGGGGGTCGCTTGTTTGCTCATGGTCATTCGCTCCACAGCTTGATCGAGTCGGCGAAAGTGCCTGCCTGTTCGCGAATCACCTGGAACTGCCCGGTGTTTTCCGCGTACTTGAAGCTCGTCCACGGGATGCCCGCGCGTTCGATCGCCGCGACGGCCATCGGCTGGTCGAGCAGCGCCGGATCGCAGAAGCTCGGCGCGCAGAAGATCACGCCTTCGGCGCCGCTGCGCTCGACACGCTCGACGAGCGCCTGCCCCTTCACTTGTTCGTCGATGTAGCGGATCGGGCTCGCGATGCCTTGCTTGAGGTAGGCCAGCACAAGGTCCGCGAGCGGGTCCGCGCCGTCCGCGCGCACGTCGCCCGTGATCCAGCGGTGCACCTGCACGAAGTCGTCGTCGACGATGTAACAGCCGGCGCGTTCGAGCGTGCGCAAGAGCCCCAGCGGCGGTTGCTCGCAGAAAGATCCCGCGAGCAGCACGCGCGCCTGATCCATGCTGCGTCGATCCTCGTCGGCGAGCACGGCCGCGCGATAGTCGCGCAACATCACGGTGTGTTCCTCGACCGGAAGCACGTTGCCCGCGCGCAGGAGCAGGTACAGCTCGTGCGTCGGCACGCGCCACGGCTCCTCGATGCGCAGCGAGTAGAGCCCCTCGACGAGCGCGCGGTTCTCGTTGTAGGCGGCGATCGACTTGCGCAACGCGGCCGGCTCGAGCTTGCGCGCGCCACGCCGATGCAGCTCCTCCGCGATCTCTTCCAGTTCGCGCCGGTAGAACTGCCCGCCGACGTTGGCGTCAAAATCCTGCGGAACGTCGAGGTAGTGCGAGTACTTCTCGGGGAACTGCATCTTCCACATCCCCGACAGGTTGCGGATGACGTCGCAGGTCGCCGGAAACAGCATGCCGTCGAGACTGTCGAGCGCGCCGTTGAGGCCGAGCTCGATCGTGCTCCGTGGCAAGTGGCAGATGTAGCTCTGGTAGTACGCGTCGCCGCGAATGATCTCGAGGTCGTCGCCGGCGCCCATGACACCGACCGGCAGCACGCCCATCGCGTGCAGCAGCTCGCGCGGCACGTACACCGGCATGAAGCCGATCGCGAGGCCGCCGTTGCGCTTCTTCCACTCGCTCACGGCGGTGAAGCGCAGGTCGCGGTAGAGCTCTTCCGCCCGCCCGAGAAGTTGTTCGAGACCGGTCATGAGTTGCTCCAGTTCGGCGCGCGCTTCTCGAGGAAGGCGCGAATGCCCTCGGTCGCGTCGTGCGTCGCCATCAGCTCGCGCAAGTAGCTCGCCTCGAGGCGGTCGAGCTCGGCGAAGAAGTGCTCGTGGTGGCGCGCCCGCAGCGCCTTGAGCGCGTGAGCGAGGCTCGCCGCGGAGTGCCGCAAGAGCTGCTCGCTCGCGTACTTCAACGCCGCCGCTTCCGGATCGTCGGCGAGCTCGTCGACCAGTCCGATCCGGCGCGCTTCCTCCGCACCCACGCTGCGCCCCGACAGGCACAGGTCCTCCGCCGCCGCGCGTCCGACGCGCTCGGGAAGGACGAGGGACGCCACTGGAGCAAACACGCCGAGCACGATCTCCGGCTGGCCGAGCTTCGCGTCGGGCGCCGCGAACACGCGCTGGCAGAAACTCGCGAGTTCGAGCCCGCCGCCGAGGCACTGGCCGCGCACGGCCGCGAGCACCGGCACCCCGCTGGCCGCTATCGCGCGGAAAAGGCCGTGAAAACTGCGCAACATGCTCGCCACGGTCTCCGGCAGGTGCTCCTGCACCGAAGCGCCGAACGAGAAGTGCGGACCGGAGTGCGACAGCACGATCACCTTCAGTCCCGCCGTCTCGCGCGCCTCGACGAACACGCGGCAGAGCGCCTCGGTCATCGCCGCATCGATCACATTGGCCTTGGGGCGATCGAGGCGCACGAGCCACAGACCCTCGCGCTTCTCGACCTTCACCGGACTCTCGACGGTCGTGTTCACGTCTGTCTCTCCTGCAGGGGCAACTCGAGCTGGACGAACGGGCCGCCGACGAAGCCGCTGGCCCGGAAGAACGAGAGGACGGGGACGTCGTTGCGCGCGACCATGGTCCGCACCTTGGCGACGCCGAGCTCGACGAAGCGCAGGCGAGCCTCCTCGAGCAACGCCGAGGCCGTTCCGCGTCGCAGTGCACGCTCGTCGACACCGACGGCGAAGACCCAGCCGCAGGCCTCGGAACCGAACTCGACTTCGCGCACCTCGCCGAACAGGTAGCCGTCGAGTCCCCGCTCGCCCTCCGCAGCGAGGCCGACGGTCGCGCGCGAGGCCCCCGCTCCGCAAAAGCGCTCGAAGACGGCCCGCCAATAGGCCGGTTTCTCCTGCCCCGTGTGCGCCGCGTCGATGCGGATCACCTCGGGGAGGTCGCTCGCCACGAGCGCGCGCACGTGCGCTCCCACGGCGGCCGAGCTCCTCTCAGACTCCATGGCAGGGCGCCGCCTCGCCGTGGACCTTCCACAGCACCGCTTCGGTCAGCTCGTCACCCCACGGCATGCCTTGCGCCTGCAGCTGGCGAAGCAGCAGGAAGTCCGGCTCGCGGCACTCCTTGCCGCCTTCGTTGAACGCGCGGAAGCCCGCGCGGCCCTCGGTCATCATGTTGAGCCCGAGCCACGCGCGGTTGGTCTCGCGGTTGCGGTCCCAGTGCTCGAGCTTGTGCTTGCGCAGGCTCTCGATCGTCTTCGAGAGGCAGTGCGGCATCGTGAGCGCGAGCGACGTGACGAGCCGATCAACCTCCGCGTCGAGCAGCGAAAGGTCGAGCTTGCCGCGCGCGACGACCTCCTTGCCGGCCGCGGCCGCCGCTCCCGTCTTGAAGTCGCCGTACACGATGCGCCCCATGTCGTCGATCCAGCGCTCGGTGACGACCAATGGATTGGGCACGAACTTGCCGTCGACCACGAGCGCCGGCACGACCGACGTGAGCAGCCCCAGGCGCATCGCCATCGACGCGCTCCACGGCTCGCACAGCGTGCAGCTCTGCATCGCGCGCTCGATGCCGACGAACAGCGGCAGGAAGTCCGTGCTGCCTCCGTCGGGCGCCGAGCCGTGTTTCGGTCCGGCCTGCCCGAAGCGCGCGAAGTCCTGCGCGACCGAGAAGTCGCAGGCCATGCCGATCTCCTGCCCGCCGCCGATGCGCATGCCGTTGACGCGGTTGATCACCGGCTTGTCGCAGTGCAGGATCGCCGTGACCATGTCGTTGAAGAGCCGCATGTACTGGCGGTACTCCTCCGGCTTGCCCGCGTAGTACTCCGCGTATTCCTTGGTGTTTCCGCCTGTGCAGAAGGCCTTGTCGCCGCTGCCGGTGAAGACCACCGCGACGCAGGCGCGATCGTTTGACGCCTCGCGCATCGCGAGGATCACGCCCTTCACCATCTCGGTGGTGTAGGAGTTGAATTGCGTCGGGTTGTCGAGCCGGATGCGGTGCGCGCACAGGCCATCGACGGCCTTGCCAGCGGAATCGCGCACGGCGAGCTTCTCGACGACGAGGCCGGGGACGAGCTGGTGCGCAACGAGGTCGTGGTTCTTGAAAGTCATCGGAGTCAGGCCTGCGGAACGAGGACGATGCGCTTCGACGCCTTGTGCGCATGCACGTCGGCGAAGCTCTGGTTGATCGAGGAGAGCGGGCGCTTCTCGGTGAAAGGCAGCAGCGCGACCTTGGCCGACAGCACGAGCTCGAGCGCCGCCGGATACAGCTCCGGCAGACAGCCCCAGTTGCCACGCGCCGTCGCGTCGAAGGCCATCAGGTTCGAGAGGCGCAGCTCGAGCTTCTTCGAGGTGAAGCCGACCACCCACAGGTGGCTGCCGTGCTCGACCAGCGAGAACGCGGTGTTCTGGCCCGCGGTCGTTCCCGAGCACTCGAACAGGTTCCAGCGATAGCTCGGGATGCCGCGTTCCTTCGCGAGTCCGCGCACCGCGTTGCGGATCGCCTTGAAGTCGAGCTCGTCCGCGCGCAGCGTCAGCGCCGCGCCGTGCTCTCCGGCGAGCGCGAGCTTGCCCGCATCGATGTCGATCGCCACGACCGTCGCCCCGCGCGCCGCGGCGATCTGCACCGCGTAGCCGCCGACGCCACCGGCTCCTACGACGACCGCGAGGTCGCTGGACCCAAGCTTCGCACGCTCGATCGCCTGGTACGGCGTCGTCACCGCATCGGCGAGCACCGCCAGCGACGCGAGGTCGATTCCAGCGGGATTCAGGCGCGGATTCGCGAGATCGGGCACCGGGCACAGGCCGAGCGCGGGCACGCGCACATGCGTCGCGAAGCCGCCGTGCACGTCGTTGCCCGGGAAGATCTGCTTGGGGCAGATCGAGCCGTGCCCGCTCGCACACGCGTCGCAGCTCCCGCACGGCATCACCGCCGGCACGACCACCGCGCGACCCTCCCACTCCTCCGCGCCGGGCCCACACTCGACCACGACGCCGCTGATCTCGTGCCCGAGCGTCAGCGGCAGCGCCTTGCGCGTCGGCACGCCGTCGTAGCAGTAGCCCAGATCCGTGTGGCAGATCCCGCAGCCCGCGACCTTGACGATCACCTCCCCGCGCCCCGGGATTTCGGTGCGTTGCTCCTCGACCATGGGCTCGCCTTGAGCCCGGAACGTCCACGCGCGAAGCACGGCCATCGGTCACCTCAACGGGGGGATTTCGGAATTCCGGCTCCGAATTGACGTTGAAGCGCCGCAAACCGAAATACGCAGGCCTGCGTGGGCCCGGAGGGCCGTTGGGAGTACGCCGAGCTACTCCGCGCGGCCTATTTGGCCCATGCCGCGCTCAGGGCCCGCGACGCCGGACCTCGAGGATCGCCCCGTCGACGAACCCGTGCACGGGCTCGATCGACAGGCGCTTGCGACGTCGGACCTCTTCGAGGTTCATCATCCCCATCGGATCGAACCAGACGAGCGTGAGCGGAAATCGCGCCGACGGCAGTGCGAGCAGCGTCTCCGAGACCCGGCGCGTCGGGACGAGGCGCGCTGGCCGCCACGTCGCGAGCGCGTAGGCCTCCGGCGCGTTCGAATGCACTTCGCCTTCGAGCGGATGTTCGCGGAGCCAGTGCACGAGCTCGCTCTCCTGCGGCTTCGTGTGCGGTTCCGCGGCCTGCACCAGCCGCATCCGCTCGCGAACGCCGAGGACTCCGCTCGCGAGGAACAGCACGGCTCCGACGCTCGCCGCAGCGACGAGGCAAGGACGAAGTCGCGGGAGCCGCATGCGGGCCAGCTCGAGCAGCGCATGGGCCCCCACGGGCGCGAGCAGGCAACTGAAGACGATCAACGGCGAGAGCAGCCGCGCATCGAGCGGATCGAGCCAGATCCAGCTCGCCACGCCGACGAGGAACACGAGGTAGACGGCGGGAAACGCGAGGGCCCACACGCCGCGGCGACGCAGCGACGGCGTCGCGAGCAGCGTGAGCCCTCCCGCCAGCGCGAGCAGGATCGTCGCGGCGGCGAGCAACGCCCCACTCCGGCTCACTTCGGCCGACCCGGTCCACGCGGAGCCGAGCGCGCTCCAGCTCTCGAGCAGACTGGCTTCGAGCTCTGTCTCGGAAGGAGGCCGAGGACCCGTCAGCGAGCCCGTGCGAAGGACGTTGCGCACGAGCCACGCAGACAGCGGTGCGAGGGAACCGACGAGCAGTATGGCCAGATCGCGCAGGCGCGTGCTCCTCGGCCACGACCACCAGCCGAGCGCGGCGAGCACGGCCACGTCGACGACACCGACGTACCGCTGCATACAGGCAAGTCCAGCGAGCGCCGTGGTCAGCGCGAGCATCGACCCGCGCGGGCGCTCCGCGTACGCCTGCGCACTGACGAGACTGCCGAGCACGAGCGCGAGAAACAGCGGTTCGCTCGCCAGCGTGCCGTGGAGGGCGAGCAGGCTGGGCTGCAACAGGAGTGCGGCGCCAACCAGCCAACCCACCCAGCTCGTGGGCGCGAGTTTCCGGCTCCAGGACACCGCGAGCATCACGGTCGCCGCGAGCGAGACCGCGTGGAGCACTCGTGCGGTCATTTCGTAGCTCGCGCCCAGCGCTCGCCCCGCTGCGAGCAGGAACACGAACAGCGGCGGCCAGTGCGCAAACAGCTCGCCGCGAGTGGTCTGCCACACCTCGCCGCGCAGCAGGCACTCCGCGGCCACGGCGTTGTGCATTCCCAGGTGCACCATGGCGAGCCCGGAAACGGAATTGGCCCACAGGACGAGGGCAGCGCCCGCCATCCCGAGGGCGATGAGCGGGGAGTCGACGCGCATCGCGGCCCACGATCCTACGGGAGCTGCGCGAATTCGGAAACCGCCGCGCGAGCCGGCCGCAATCCACAATCGGGAAACCGCACTCCAGCGCGCTCGCCGCACGGACTTCGCTGGATGGCTAGCATGCGCCGTCGCTGGATCTGATTCGACGTGACACGCGCCACTCCCGATTTCCAACCTTCGATTCCTCCGCTCGAGCCTCGCCGGGAGCTCCTTTGGGCGGCCGCGGTGGCGCTGGTGTGCGTGCTGTGCGTCTTGTGGCGGCCGATCCTGCTCTTCCCGACCCACACGTTCGGTCCGTGGGACTGGCTGGCGCAGTCGTCGACGTTGACGGCGCTGGAGCCGCCCGCGGAGGTGCGCACGCACGCGATGGAAGATCCGGTGCGGCAGATGGTGCCTTGGGCCGAGTTTGCCGCGGCCGAGCTCCGCCGGGGCGAACTCCCACTGTGGCTCGACTCCAACGGTTGCGGAATGCCGCTGGTCGCGAACTTCCAGTCCGCGCTGCTCTCGCCCTTCACGCTGCCCCACTACTTCCTTCCGCTCGCCCTCGCCGTGCTGCTCTCGGCTGCGGCGAAACTCGCGACCGCTGCGGGCTCGATGTTCCTGTTCCTGCGGCTCTTGGGCCGTTCTCGCGGCGGCGCGGCGTTTGGTGCACTCGGATTCGCGCTGAGCGGCTTCCACTGGCTGTGCCTGCTGCATCCGCACGTCGGGGTTCAAGCGCTCGTCCCGCTGGCGCTCGCGACCGTGGAGCTCGTGTTTCGTGCTGCGGAGCGCGAGCCCCGCCGTACTCCGTGGGCGCGCCTCGCCCTCGTTGCGTTCGCCCTCGGTGCCATGGCGCTCGCCGGCCATCCGGAGAGTCTCCTCTTCTCGGGCCTGCTGGTCGGCGCCTACGCGCTCCTCCGCTGGACGCAAATGGCGCTGGAGCAGCGTCGTCGGGACGTCGGAATCGTTCCAGCCCTCCGACTCGCGGGCCTGCTCGCGACGTTTGCGCTCCTCGGCATCGGTCTCGCGGGCCTGCAGCTCCTCCCGTTCGCCGAGTACCTGTTGCACAGCGCGGCACTGGTTTCCGGCGAGCGCGACGTCGAGCGCCTGCAACCGTTCCAGCTCGTGCTGCAGCTCTTCCCCAACGTCGCGACGACTCCGCGGGACACACCTTGGATCCCGCTCGCGTTGCGGCCGCGCTACCCGGAGGTGAACGCCTTCCACGTAAGCGGCCTGCACGCGCTGCTCGCGATCTGCGCCGTGCTTTTCCCGCGCCCGCAGTCGCGCAACTGGATCTTTCTCTCGCTCGCTGCAGTCGTGTTCCTGTTCGCGTTCGACCTGCCGCTGGTGAGCGAGGCGCTGTCGCGTGTTCCCGGCGCGACGTTGGTTCCGGCACCCCGCGCTTGCGTCGTGTGGAGCGTCGCCGCCGCGGTCCTCGCCTCCTCCACGGTCGAGCACCTGTTCTCGCTGAAGGTCGGGCGCCTGCGCTCCGTCGTGTTCGTGCTTGCGGCGGCTGGTCTTGTCGGCGTCGCGCTCGCGCAGGTGCCGGGAATCTGGAGCGAGCTCGCGGCCCGCGCCCCTACCGAGTTCGACGCGCTCGCGCCCGCGCTCGACACGCATGTCCAGTTCGCGACCTGGGCCATCGCTCTCGGACTGCTCTCGATCGTGGTGCACACAGGCTGGCCGCGCCGCGCGACGCGCACGCTCGGCCTGTTCGTCGTGAGCGCGCTCTCAGCGGCAAGTTCGATCCAGTCGTTCCACGACTACGTTCCGACGTCGGAAGATCGCTGCGTCGTGCCGCGCACTCCGGCTGTGGACGGGTTCACGAGAACCGTCGGCGACTCGCGGGCCACCCTGCTGTCGCCGCAGGGCTTGCGCGCGAATGCCAACCTTTTCTACGGCGTCGAGCTCGTGCAGTCCTACGACGCGCTGGAGGTCGCGCGGCTCGACGAACTGCGCACGGAGCTGTTCGGCGTCGGCTCCTACCGCGCGGTCAGCTCGTTCACGACTGTGCGGGGGCTCGAGCTGCTCGGCGTCGAGTTCGTCGGAGCCCGCGCCGAGTGGCTTCCCGTCGACACCGAGCGGTGCCGACTCGGCGCCGCACTCGGCCAACGCTCCTGGATGGCGGCCGCGGAAGTTGGCATCGCGAACTTGCAGTCCGCGGCGGAGCTCACGCCCGAGCAGGCGAGCGCCACGCAACGATTCGTCCCGTCGTTCGAGCGCCTGTGCGCGCTCGTCGTGCATCTCGAGGACACGCCACACTGCGACGATGTGCTGCTCCAGCTGACGTTGCGGCTGGAAGGTGAGGAGCTTCCGCTCGCGACACGTTCGGTTCGATTCGGTGAGCTTCGCCGCGTGTTCGGCACGCGACGCGAGCTCGTGCTGCGGTTCCCCGAGCAGGCGAGCTCGGCTCGACGCGCGCATGAGCTCGAGATCGAGGCTACGGGCCTCGCGACGGGCGAACGCCTGAGGCTGCTCGCAGGCCGCGGCGGTCGCGAGCCGAGCGAAGCGGAGTCCCGGGCCGAGGACAACGCCACGACGACACCCCCGAACCCGCGTCGGAAGGCCCGTGAAGCGCGCGCGGTCCCCGGGCGCGGACTGGGTTCCGGTTTCGTGCTCGATCTCGCCTACGGCGCGGACGGGTTCGAGATCGCCGGCGAGCATGCCGACTTCGTCGTGCATCGCTTTCGCGCTTCGATGGGCCGCGCGTGGCTCGTCGGTTCCAGCGAGGTCGAGCCCGAACGTTCCCTCGAGCGAGTGCTCTCCGAAGAGTTCGATCCGCGCACCACGGTGCTGCTCGAACGGGGCACTCCCCGCGCGGCGGAGCTCGCGGCTAGCGCTCGACTGAGCACGCTCGAGCGCGCGCCGCGTCGGCACGTCTGGACCTATTCGTCCCAGACTCCGGCCTTCCTTGTCGCCGCGCTGACGCACTTCCCCGGCTGGCGCGCGACCGTCGATGGCCGTCCGGTCGCGCTGCTCCGCGCCAACCACGCCTTCTGCGCCGTCGACCTGCCGGCTGGCGAAGGCACCGTCGTGCTGGAGTACGAGCCGCAGAGCTTCCGGACCGGTGTGGCTCTCACGCTCGCGAGCCTGCTCGCGCTCGCGCTTGCGTTGCGGCTCGACCGACGGCGCGAGCTCCCTCGCGCGAAATGAACCTTCCCCCCCGTCTCCGGACGAGTCCGATTCCCACGCGTCCGGCGACCGCAGCGACGGCGGCCTGAGCCGCGGCATGCCATCGCAGCGCCCGGCACGAGAGTCGCTTCGCGCGGTCTGCACAGGCTCGGCCCCACCCCGATCTCCGTCCGCGCGACTAGACTCAGGAGCCATGTCGCCGCTTCGAACTCTGCTCACCGTGCTGTCGCTCGCGACGCCTTGCCTCGCGCAGTTCGGGCTCGATTGGTCCCGGCTCTACGAGAACGAGGGAACGTTCGACGAGGAAGGCCGTTTCAGCGCCGTTGCGGTCGCTCCCGACGGACGCGTCTACGCCGCCGCCGTCTCGATGCCCTTCTCCCGCCCTCGGTTCCTGCGCTACGGACTCAATGGTCAGGTGCTCTGGTCGCGCCTGTACGGTCCGACGACTTGCACTTACTCGCAAGTTCTCGTCGGCGTCGCGGGCGAGGCTTTGTTCGTCGGTGAGCGCAGCCTGAACACGAGCGCGCACACGCTCGAGGTCTCGAGCGTCTCGCCCGCGGGCTCGCTCCAGTGGAATCGCTCGTTCGCGATCGTCGCCAACGCCCAGGAACGAGCCGTCGCGGCTCTCGACGCCACGGGCAATCTCCTGCTCGCGAGCAACTCGAGCGTGGCCACGCATTCGCGCTTCGCCGCCGTGTCGCCGAATGGAACGCTGCTCTTCGATCACCTGCTCGATCTCGCCCCCCAGGCGAGCGAGAGCGTGAGTGCGCTCGAACTCGCCACGGACGGCGGCGCGTTTCTGGCGGGAAATGCTGGCTCGAACGGCTTCGTCGCGCGCGTCGACACGGCCGGTCAGGTGCTCTGGTCGCACACGTTGGGTGGGGGCTTCTTCGGCAGCGTCTCGGTGCGGGCCTTGGAGCTGACGAGCGACGGAACGCTGGTCTCGCTGGAGCAGGAACTCGCGACAACGGGCGGGGCTCGCCTGCGCTGGCGGCGCATCGATGCCAACGGAGCCCCGCTCGGATCGACGGAGCTCGACCTTGCGAGCGCGCTCACGCTGCGAGGCTTCGAACGCGCGAGCGACGGCAGCCTGTGGAGCGTCGGCGAGCTCGGCACCGCACCTCCTGGGCTGTTCGTTGCTCGCTTCGATCCGGTGCGCGAGCTCGCGCGCTCGTTCACGTGGTCGACGCCCCTCGATTCCGCCTCGATCGGCCGCCCGACGCTGGTTCCGGCGACGGCGGGTCAGGTGTGGGTCACGGGCAACGTGTGGAGCGCTCCGGCGCAAGCCAATCGCCACGGCGTGGCCCTGTTGCTCGGACCGGCTCTCGACGGCCCCGGCCCGGGTGAAGGCATCGGGCTGCGCCTGCTGTTCGGTGACAACTTCGAACTGAAGGAGATCGGCGTCGCTGCGCTCTCGGACTCCGGACGCCTCGTGGTCGCAGGTCGCAGCGAAGCGTTCACCGGGTCGTACTTCTACTTCGATCCGATCTCGTGGATCGCGCAGATTGACGCGACGGCGGCGCCGAGGCTCACTTGCACCGGCCAGACCGATGCCGCCGGCTGCACGCCGACGCTCACCGTGTCCGGACTTCCGCTCACCGGCGCGGCGAGCGGGTTCCGCGTGAGTTGCGTGAACGTGTCACCGCAGCGCAGCGGATTGTTCTTCTACGGCACGCAAGGTCCGGCGAGCTCGCCCCTCGGCGGCGGCACGTTGTGCGTCGCGAGCCCGCTGCGCCGCGGGCCCCTGCTCGACTCCGGTCCGAGTCCGTTCGCCTGCGGCGGGAGCCTGAGCCTCGACTGGGCAGCCTACGCTGCCGGGATGCTCGGCGGAGCCCCGCTCGCCGGCCTTTCCCAACCCGGGACCGTCGTGCACCTCCAAGGCTGGCTCCGCGACCCCTCCAGCCCCGCCGGGTCCTTGCTGAGCGCCGCACTGCGCTACGTCGTGCTTCCCTAAGCCATTACATGTCAATGACTTGGGAGCATGAGCCACTCCCAGCTGGGCCTCGCCCACTTTTAGACTTGTTCTAACTGTGGATGTGGTCGACATTCCGGCCCTCGGCCGCCATGTCCGCAGACCTCGTCCAGCTCCTACGCTCCCGCGGCCTGCATTCGACGGCCCAGCGCCTCGCCGTCCTGCGGGCCCTCGAAGCCCGCCCGCACGGCACCGCCGAGGAGCTCACCCGGCTCGTGCGCGGCGACCTCGGCACGGTCTCGAGGCAGGCGGTGTACGACGCCCTCGCGCTCCTG
>JABWBL010000246.1 GCA_013360535.1 Planctomycetaceae bacterium | reverse complement strand
GCGCGAGCTCGCGCGGCGCTACGCGAGCGCCGAGGCCCGGTCGGGTGGTTTTGCGGCGCTGGACCTCGCCGGGTTGCCGGCGGCGACCACGGCCATCGATCGGTACCTGCTCGGATACCACCTGCTCCGTCAGGAGCGGCGACCCGAGGCGCTGCAGCTGTTCGCGGAGGCGGAAGTGCGCGCGATCCCGCACGCGGAGGAGCTGCTCCTCGCCTTCTCCGGTTTTGGGAAACTGGTGGGCGCCGATCTCGAGCAGGTTGCACTGCAGCGTTTTGCGGACCTCGTGCGGCTGGAGAGTCGGCTCGGCGCTCCGACAGCTTCGACGTCGAACATCGCCGGCCACCTGCTGCTCGCGCAGGGGCGTTACGACGAGGCGCTTCGTTCGGGCGCCCAGGCCGTCGCGCTGGCACCGCGGGCTCACGTGCCGCGCATCAACGCCGCGCTCGCGGCCTTCTCGCTGGGGCGACTCGACGACGCGCGCGACTACCTGAGCGTGGCCATCGAGCTGCGTCCCAACTACGCGCACCTGTTCGAGAATCTGGTCTGGATCGAGATCGCTGCGCGCCGCTTCGACGCGGCTGGCGAGCTCATCCGCAAGGCGGCGCCGGGGCTCGTTCCCGAGGACGCCGGTTGGGGTTCCTACTGGCAGGGCGTCGTGGCCTCCTACGCCGCGCTCGATGTGACCGACGCTTCAGCGCGCTCTCTGCGGGTCAAGGAAGCCCTGTCGCACTTCGCTGCTGTCGAGGAGCGAGTCACCGACGAAGAAGGCTGGGCCACCGACGCCGCCTACCGAATCGCGCTGTCGCTGGACGAGGCGAACAGCGGTGAGTTGTTCCACGCCTTGGCCGACGTGCTCACCGAATCCCCCGAGAACTGGTGGCGACAGGATCTCCTCCTGCGCCACATGCCCGCCGAGCTCGATGCCAACCAGACCGAGGCGCTCCGGCGCATCCTGCAGGCCTTCGATCCGCGCGGCCGCAAGGCACCCAAGTAACGCGGGCCAGCGCGAGCGCACTCTGCGCTGCGGCCCAACGATTCACTTCTCCTTCCATCAAGGGCTCCATCATGAAACTCCAGACTCTCCGAAGCTTCTGCTTGCTCGCCACGGTTTCACTCGCGCTCCCGGTCGCTGCGCAGACCAGTCCAGGCACACCCGTGCAGCCCGAACGGGCGCATGGCCTGTTCTCGAACCTCGCGGTCGGCATGACCGTCAGGGAGAGCGGTGACTCCGCCCTGTGGATCCGTGCGCCCGGTGCGAACTCGGGCATTCCGCTCGAGTGGAACGCGACGACCTTCGGGGCCGCGACGGCCGTTCACCCCGACTACTCGTTTGCGGAGCTGACCAAGTGGGCACCCAGCGGCAGGTCGCCGGAGTTCGGAGGGATCTCCACGGGCGGGGACATCATGCCGCTCGTCGACGGCCAAGGGCGCATGCAGATGGCACCGAACCTGTGGTGCATGGTCTCCATCGTCCTCGACTCGCAGGCCGTCGGAATGCCGGGCAGCCTGCTCGAGACTCGTGTCCTGCAGGGCAACAACCCCGCGACCGAGATCATGTCGTACTACGCGGAAGGCAGCACCGGCATCCACCCGAGGTTCGTGGATACCGTTCGGATCGAGTACACCGGCACGCAGCTCAACCTGCAGCAGGCGCTGCCGCAGCCCGCGGGCAATCGCGAGATCGTCAACCATGACTTCGCGATGGGAGTCCACTCGGCGAACTCCACCGGCCAGTCCGATCCGATGTTTCCGGTCCGCGACCGGTTCTACTTCACGCTCTCGAAGTCCTATGTCACCTGGCTGAACCAGTTCGGCTTCGACATCGACAGTCAGGCACCGGCCGCCTCCAACGTCTACCTGCTGCTCTGGGACGCAAGTCTGCTCGAGTGGGTCGGGCCGACCATCGCGTTCGGCCACGACCAGCTCTTCCACGGTCGCGACATCGGCACCGTCGAGATCGACGCGCTCTCGGTCTTCGTCCACCCGCCCAGCGGTCAGAGTCGACTGGTGTTCTCGCTCACTCCGGACTCGGACGTCTGGCCGACGAGCGTGTTCGATCAGCTGCTCGTGTATCAGGGGGACGCCACTTCCACGACCTGCCCGACGACCTCGCTGAAGACCCAGGCCGGGATGGAGATCACGCAGAAGAAGGGGCTGCGGCCCCGGACGGGCTCGGGTTCGACGCCGTCGACCGGAACGCCTGACAACGTGAACAGCGCCTGCATCGGCGATCCTTTCGACCTCATGGCGCTCTCTCGCCGGATGGGGACCGCGACGGACGACATGCGTCAGGGCGCCGGAGAGTTCGGATTCACGGCCGTGCGTCACTCTCCGCCCAACTCGCCGATGGACGAGATCCACATCCAGGTCACCGGCTTCGACCTCCATGGCTACATGTTCGGTTTCGTGTGGCTGCAGCTCGAGGGGCCCGCTGGCTCGAACACTCCGCCCGTTCCGCTGGGAGACCCGATCCTGATCGACCTCGCGTCGCTGCAGCGCAACGCGCTGGACCTCGTGATTCCGGTGACGCGCACCTTCGGCCCGACGCCGCTGCGCTTCAGTGCCCAGCTGTGGGGCGCCAATCCGGGCAATCCGCCGGTCGTCACCCCGCTCCGCGAGAGCTGGGTGCTGAGCGTGTTCATGTGATCCGACGACGAGCAGGACCTGACCGGTCCTGACCCGTGACGGGCCCCGCTGCCGACGCCGCCTTGTGCGGTGTCGGCAGCTCGGCTTGAATGGGGACCGGCGCGAGCGGCCAGGCGCGCGCCCCTGAGCCAGATGCGAGAGCGAAATCCGCAACTCGACGCCCGTGTCGACGCCCTGCACGCGCGCATCAAGCGCCTGCGGCGCTGGGTGCTGCTGCTCGTCGCGACGAGCTTCGCCATCGGTGTGCCCGCCACGTTCCTGTGGGGCAAGGGCGGCTACGTGATGTTCGGGGACGCCGAACGCACCAGCATGAGCGTGGTCCTGCTCGGGTTGGCTGCCGGAGCGTGCGCCATCCTCGCCGCCGTCCTCGCGCTGCGAATCGTGCACCTCGGCGAATCCCTGCCGCGCGGGCGCTGAGGCTCGCGCGCGGCCGCCGCTCACTTGCGTGCGATCGGGATCTCGAAGCGCGGGAAGGCGGGGTCGTCGGTGGTGAGCACGATCGTGCCCTGGACCGTGCCGAGCTGGCGTGCCGCGCCGGGGTCGACCGTGATGCGCCAGCGGTTCGCGCGACCGTCGGTGACGGGCGGAGCGGGCTCGAGCTGCACGATCAGGCCGTCGGTGCCGGTGCCTTCGATCGTCGCGGAGGTGATCGCGAGCAGGTGGCCGGGCAGGCGCGCGAAGAGCTCGGTCTGCGCGACCTCGCGTCCGAGCGTGCCGTCGCGCAGGAAGAGCATGCGCGCGGGAGCGATCTCGACGTCCTCCACGGCGGTCCAGCGCACCTTCACCTCGTAGGGGCGACCTTCGCCGTCACGGCCGGGGCCCGTGGTCGCGAGCGCGATCTTCTTCTCGCCGGGGCCGAGCGCGAGCGGCGGCTCCACGCGCACGCGCAGCGTCCAGACGGGCGTGTTGCCCATCGGCGGGTCCTCGACCAGCGCAGCGTCGAACCCCGGAGGCAGGTCGAGGATGCGCACGAGGCCGCGTCCGCTGTCGCCGATCGCGCCGATCTGGAGCGTGCCCGCACCGCCGCCGTTGCGCGGGATGCGCCGCAGGTCGAGCTCCGGAGGCACGCTCTGGAAGGCCGCGACGACCTTCATGCGCAGCTCGATCGTCACGTAGGGATCAAAGTCGCTGTCGGTGTTCATCCGCACGACGACGAGCTTGTCCTTGTTGCGCGCGGGCGAGAGTTGGCTGTCGACGCGCAGGGCGAGCTCGACCACGGCGCCCGGCGGAACGACGAGCGCCTCCGTGGTCGACGTCGGGTCGCCCTCGACCCGTTCGCCGGATTCCGTCACGTAGGAGAGCGACGGGACGGTGCACGAGCAGCCCGAGAGCACGCTCTGGATCGTGATCGGAGTCTTCTCGACGTTCTTGAGCTTCACCGTGGCCGTCGCGACGTCGCCGAGCTCGAGGTCGCCGACGTCGGCCCAGTTGGGGTGGGCGGCGTGCTGCGGGTCGAGGATCACGAAGCCGCGCTCGTCCTGCCCGTGGACGTCAGTGCTGGCCCCGTCGCCGTGGTCGTGGCCGTCGCCTTCGTGGTGCTCGTGGGACTCGCGCGCGGCGGAATCTCCGGGTTCGCAGGCCAGCGTGCCGAGCCCGAGTGCGGCGGCGAGGAACAGGTGGGGCAGGAAACGAGGGTGGGACATGGGCAAGAGCCTACGGACCGGACCGGCCGGACGTTGGAGGCGGCTCGTCGGCGCCGGGGGCGGCGGGGAGGCGAGGGGGGACGGGAGCGTCGGGGGCAACGAGTGGGAACGCGCAATTGAACCGCGCGCGGCGGCGGGGACAATGGCCGCACCATGCAAAGCCCGAGCCTGACCGCGTCGAACCTGTCCGTCCGCCCGACCGATGAGGCCCTGTGGGCCGCCGTCGGCCAGGAAACCGCCCGCCAGGAAGGCCAGCTCGAGCTGATCGCGAGCGAGAACCACACCTCGCGCGAGGTGATGGCGGCCATGGGCACGGTGCTCACCAACAAGTACGCCGAGGGGTACCCCGGCAAGCGCTACTACGGCGGCTGCGAGTTCGTCGACGTGGTCGAGGACCTTGCGCGGGATCGCGCGAAGCAGCTGTTCGGAGCCGCACAGGCCAACGTCCAGCCGCACAGCGGCACGCAGGCCAACATCGCGGCGCTGATGGCGCTCGCCAAGCCGCGCGACCGCGTGCTCGCCATGTCGCTCGACCACGGCGGCCACCTCTCGCACGGGCACCCCAAGAACTTTTCGGGCGTGTTCTACGAGTTCAAGAGCTACGGCGTCGAGAAGGACACCGAGCGCCTCGACATGAACCGCGTGCGCGAGGCGGCGCTCGAGTTCAAGCCGGCCGTGATCATGGCGGGCGCGTCGGCGTATTCGCGCGGCATCGACTTCGCGGCCTTCGGGGCGATCGCGAAGGAAGTGGGAGCGAAGCTGCTCGTCGACCAGGCGCACATCGCCGGTCTCGTCGCCGGTGGCAAGCACCCCAGCCCGGTCCCGCACGCCGACGTCGTCACGATGACGACGCACAAGACGCTGCGCGGCCCGCGCGGTGGCCTGATCGTTTGCAACGACGAGAACGTGATGAAGGCGATCAACTCGGCCGTGTTCCCCGGCGGGCAGGGCGGGCCGTTCATGCACGTGATCGCGGCCAAGGCGGTCGCGTTCCGCGAGGCGCTCGACAAGAGCTTCGCAGTCTACGCCGCGCAAGTGTGCGCCAATGCGAAGGTGCTGGCGGAGACGCTCGCCGCGCGTGGGCTGCGCATCGTGTCGGGCGGCACCGACAACCACCTGATGCTCGTCGACGTCACGCCGATGAAGCTGACCGGCAAGGACGCCGAGAACGTGCTCCACTCGGTCGACCTGACCTGCAACAAGAACCTGATCCCCTACGACCAGAACCCGCCGAGCAAGGCCTCGGGCGTGCGCCTGGGCACCGCGGCGATCACGACGCGCGGCCTGAAGGAGGCGCACATGCGCCAGCTGGGCAACTGGATCGCGGACGTGCTCGCCGAGCCGACCAACACGAGCGTCGCGACGCGCGTGCGCGGCGAAGTGGGCGAGCTGTGCCGCTCGTTCCCGATCTACCGGTAGGACTCCCGCGCCGGAGCAGGAATACCGAGATGGGATGAGAGGGGCCACCTGGCCAGGGCGCGGTCATAGGCTGACCGTGTGTACCGCACTCGAGGTGCAAACCCCTTACAGGTGACC
>JABWBL010000245.1 GCA_013360535.1 Planctomycetaceae bacterium | reverse complement strand
ACCTCGCCTGCGGGCCCTCGCCGGCGTCCCCTGACCCACCCGGGGGCCGGCCGGAGCCCCTCGGGCTCAGGCTGGATTGGGACCCCGCCCGATCTAGACTTTCCGCCCCCGCCCATGGCCGACCCCATCGCCACCTACCAGACCCGCGTGTCGGGCCTGTGGACCACGACGCACCGCCTGACCGGCCCCGAAGGCGAGGTCGGCGCGCTCACCGTGCACCGCAACCGCTGGGGCATGATCGACCGGGGCGAGTGGAGCCCGAACAAGGGTGAGGTCCTCCACTTCCGCCGCGATCCGGGCATCCTGCGCTCGCAGTTCTCGCTGTGGACCGTCGGCCGCGAATGGCTCGGCTCGTCGCTGCGCTCGAGCTTCCTGCGCCGCGAAATCGTGCTCCACACCGGCTCGCGCCCCCTGCGCATGCTGCCGCTCTCGGGCCTGCGGACCGGCTGGACGATCCAGGCCCCCCGCACGGGCGAGCTCGCCCGCCTGACCGGGGGCGTGATCGGGCGCTCGATGGAGATCGAGGTCTTCCGCAAGCTCGAGTTCGAGCTGGTGGTGTTCGCCTACTTCCTCGGCTGGCAGATCCGGCACGAGGCCTTCTGGCCCGGCCCGCTGCTCGACGAGGACCCGTCGCTCGGCACCCCCGCTAAGCCCCCGGCGAGCCCCGCTCCCAAGTAGCCCGGCCCACCCGTCCGTCCCACTTTCGGCCCGCGCCGGGAATCCAAGGCACCCCACCGTCGTCCAAGGGCTCCAACCACGGCACAGGGCCCTCCGGCACCCCGGAAACCGCCCCCGCCGCAGGCCAGCTGGCCTGCGGGCCCCCAGACAGAACCTCCTCGAGACCATGAAGAAAGTCGCGCTCCTCCTCGTCGTCGTCCTCGCCATCTTTGCGGCGATCACCGTCGTGATGTTCAACCGCACCCCCGCCGGGGAGCAGGACATCGTCGAGGTCACGCCCGAGAAGACCCCGGTCGCGGTCGAGCCCTCGAACGGTCCCGAGCGTGTCAACGCGCCGGCCGAGAACGCCGCCCGCGAGGTCGCCGCCGAAGAGCCGGTCGACGAAGGCTCGACCGAGATCGTGGAACCGACGACCGGCAACGCGCGCGTCGTCGGCGTCGTGCTCAACCCCGCCGGCGCCGCGGTCGAGGGCGCGACGGTCAAGATCTCGCTCGACGCCCTGATGGGCGAGTCGATCGCGATGGACTGGTTCTCCAACCGCGAGACCAGCGGCAAGTTCCTCACGACCACCACCGACGCCAAGGGCGCCTACGTGTTCCGCGGCGTCGACCCGGCGCGCAGCTACTACCTGATGGCCTCGCACCCCGAGTACGCCTCGGTGCAGGAAGAGGGCCTGCGCGTCCCCAAGACCGGCGACGTGCGCGCCCCCGACCTCGTGCTCGCGCAGGGCTCGGTCTTCAAGGGCTTCGTGTCCGACTTCCAGGGCGGTCCGCTGCCCAACGCGATCGTCGACGTCGACTCGGCCTACATGATGGGCATCGAGATGGCGAGCCCCGACCGCCTGACGGTCAAGACCGACGCGCAGGGCTTCTTCGAGTTCCGCAACATCTCCGCCGGCCCGCGCATCGTGTCGGCCTGGGCGGATGGTTTCGAGCGCCAGATCCATCACGACGTCACGTTCGTCGGCACGCCCGGTGAGATCGTCGAGCGCAACTTCACGCTCAACCTCGGCCACCCGATCGCCGGGCGCGTGTTCGGCCCGGGCAACGAGGGCATCGCGGGCGCCAAGGTGTACGCGATCAACTACGGCTCGAACGTGTCGTCGCGCGGGGACGTGCTCACCGACGAGAACGGCAACTTCCAGATCGACGGGCTCGCGATGAGCTCGTTCATCCTGATGGTGCAGGCCAAGGGCTACCGCATGGCGCGCCAGACGCGCGTCGCCGCGGACGACCTGAACGTGCAGATCGAGATGATCAAGCAGGGCGCGATCCCCGGCCGCGTGGTCGACGCCACCAGCGGCCAGCCGATCCGCGACTTCAAGGTCAGCCTGCTGCACGTCAACACCGCCGTGCCGATCCAGGGCAGCGCGCCGGTCAGCTACGAGCCGACCGAGGTGCGCGAGACCGTCAAGGGCTCGGAAGACGGCTCCTTCACGCTGGTCGGCGTCGATCCGGGCAACTTCGCCATCAAGGTCACCGCCAGCGGCTACGCCTCGAAGGTCTCCGACACCTTCTCGGTCGTCGACGGCGCCCAGCAGCCGCCGGT
Source organism: Planctomycetaceae bacterium (assembly GCA_013360535.1). Taxonomy (GTDB): domain Bacteria; phylum Planctomycetota; class UBA1135; order UBA1135; genus F1-120-MAGs118. The sequence continues at coordinate 3,609 of JABWBL010000245.1, read as the reverse complement.
CACGATCCAGCTCTCCAAGGGCGGCACGATCAAGGGTCGGCTCGTCGACGGCGCCTCGGGCAAGGGCATCACCGGCGCGACCGTCACCTCGCGCGACGGCGACCTGCCCGAAGCGATGGCGATGGATCCCTTCCTCGAGAACATGGTCGCCTCGCGCACCACCGAGCGGAAGGTCCGCACCGGCGCCGACGGCCTGTTCGAGATCAAGCTCCTCAACCCCGGCCGCTACCGCCTGCAGCTCGAGCACCCCGAGTACGCCTCGGGCTGGGCCGCGGACATCGTGGTCGTCGAAGGCGCGACCAACGACATCGGTCAGGTGCAGATCTACTCCGGCGGCACCGTGCAGGGCAAGGTCGTCGACGCCACCGGCAAGCCCGGCCAGCGCTGCGTCGTGCACCTGTTCTCGATGGCCGCGCAGGACCAGTACACCGCGCGCACCGACGCCGAGGGCCGCTTCGAGTTCACGCACGTTCGCCCCGGCGACTACCGCATGACCGCCGCCCGCTCCTCGGGCGCCGCCGGCGACGCGATCAGCCAGATCGTCGAACAGGGCCTGAGCGAGATCCAAGTCCGCGTCGGCGAGGGCCTCGTCACCAACCGCGACATCTCGATCGGCAACTGATCCCGAGTCGCTCTTCCTCCTCGCCCCGGGCCGAACGTCTCCTCGTTCGGCCCGGGGCGCTTTCTTTCGCGCTCGCAAGAGAAGTTGCTGCACACCGGGAGACGGAACGACGCAGCGGACGGCGAGTACGAGGACGCCATGGGAAGCTCGGAAGCGGAATCCGAGCCGCCAGAGAGAGAGAGGAAGAGCGGAACGGGGCACGCCAGAGCAACGCCCACCGATCAAGATCGGGGTTTCGTTGGGCCGGAGCTTTGGGTCATGTCGGCGCTGGAATCGGACGCCCATGGCAACGGTGGTCAGCGTCGACTGCCGCCCAGGCTCGCCGAGGGAGGCACTCCAAGTGCGACCTGGACGATCTCCAGCCTGCCCGCTGCGCCATGGCGGTCGCTGCGGAATCCGCGCCAACTTCGTATTCGCAGGCCGACTTTTATCGGCGGCGTCGACGCCCATCGAGAGTCAAACGTCGGAGCCGATCCAGTTGCACCCCAATCTCACCCCTTCGTGAAAACCAGCCAGAATGCCATTGACGCCACCGATGCCGCATGCGCGAATCACGCCGCCCCCCTGGCACTTCCCAGTCAGACAAGGAGACTTCGAATGCTACTTCCTAAGCTCGTGTTCTCGTTGACGGCCATCGCTGCCCTGTACGCCCCCGTGTCCACCAGGACACAACCGGTGCCGTGTGAGGGCTGCCAGCTCGACATCTCAACAGACACCGTCTCGGCAGCGGGATCGGGATACTCCGTAACGGTCACCGTGTCCGAACCCGGCGGTGTGTCCGGTGCCGGGGATGGAGATTGCCTGGACGAAGATGGAGTGTGCGTCGCCATTGCGTGCACCGTCGTTGGCACTACCGAGGTGACGGGGCCGCTCGGTACCCCGTTCAGCTTCTGTCGGCAGACCGGAAGTTCGCAGACATACTGCCTCAGCCCTCAGCCCACCATTCAGCAGCAACAAGACGGGAGCATCAAGGGCAAGGCCACCTCGACCAACCGTGTCGGTTGTGGCAACGACTACACATACTCGTCCGCCGTGGGCCCCGTCGCCGCGAGTTGCACCGCTGAGTGTTCTCCGTGTCAGTGAAGGAGGGGAGCTCCAATGCTGACACACAACAAGCATGTGACCGTGGCGTTCCTCGGATTCGCCGCTGCGATGGGTTCATGGGCACTCGTGTCGTTCGCTCGGTCCGGAGAGTCGCTTCCTGAGGCCGCGACGGTCGCGGCGGATGAGGAAGGTTCGACGCCGGTCGATCAGCCTCCCGATGTCCGCAACGAGCTGGTTCTTGCCGCACCGGAAGTGCCTCTTCCACGTCAGACCGCGGATGACTACTTGCGAGAGTTCCACGGGGCGCAGTGGGACGAGATGCGCAAGAGGCTCACAGCCCTGGAGTTGAGCACTCTTGAGCGAGAACTCGACCCGTCGGATCTTCCACCGGCTTGGGAGGACGCCGAAGAGGAGCTTCGCAAGACTGCGCTCATCGATTCGACGAAGCTCCAGTTTCACGCCGACGCATCCATCGATTGGAACGAGAAGTTCTACGACAGCTGGGAGAACGTTCGTGAGGTGTTCCATCAGGTTCCGGAGCACGCGACCCCTGAACAGCTCGCGGAGTTTCGAGAATTTGCCAAGCCGATCGATGATCGGGTGAGGCATTTGGCCGCCCAGAGGACCGCGGTCATCGCGGACATTCAAGCCTACAAGTGGGAGTCGGGCGACTTCAGTCGTTCGCCACTCATCTGTGTTTCGAAACCCAAGGTTCCAGGCCGCCGTTGCGTCCACGCGACAAGCTGCGGCGCGAGCAATCAATGGGCCATGTCGATGTCCATTTACGCGGACGAAATGCCGCCTGAGTACTTCGAACTCGGGAAGCTGCTGGGTGCGGAACGCGCTCTTCGCGACGCCGAGCTGAAGGCCTACATCAAGACGCTGTAGTCCGCCGCGCGCTGAGCGCGGATGTCGGTGCGCTCTGGTCCTGTTCCCTCGCCCCGGTCGACTTCGCGGAAGTCGACCGGGGCGGCCACATTCAGGCGGAGCCCTCATGCAGCCGGGCAAGCGTTTCGCGTGTCGCTTCTCCTGATCGGGCCCTCCGTTTGTGGTGTGCGCGAACGCTCCACGCGCTCGTTCCGACGGCGAGCACCTTCACCTCCCACCGCACTTCTGCCCCTCCGGGCTAGTGCGGATCGCGGAGCGGACGTACAAACGGGGGCGCAGCGATGGCGACGAGTTCCCACGTCCCGGAGGCGGCGCAAGGAGAGCACCTGGCGCGGCGCGCGGTCGTTTTTGAGGAGAGCGACTGGCAGGCGTTTCTGACGGAAGAGCTCGGGACCGAGGTGCGCGTGCGGTTCGGGCGGGCGCGGCATCAGGTGGTGCGGGTGCAGAAGGTGCGCGGCAAGACGCTTGTCACGCTCTCGAAGTTCTTTGGTGCGGCGCCGCGCGACGTGAGGGAGGCGCTGGCGACGTGGATGCGGTCGGGGAAGCGTGCGCGGAAGGCGACGCGGACGCTGGACGTGTGGATCGATGAGCGGGTGCGCGAGCTGGCGCACGAGGCGCCGCGAGGGCACAGGCTCGAGCCGCGCGGCGCGCACCACGATCTGGCGCAGCTCGCGGCGGAGCTCGAGAAGACCGAATTCGTCGAGGAAACCGGCCGCAAGTGGCCGCCGATCGGCTGGGGGCGCGCGCAGGCGTCGCGCTCGCGGCGTTCGCTGAGGCTCGGCAGTTACGACCCCGTCGACCGCGTGGTGCGCCTGCATCCGGTGCTCGATTCCGGCGACGTGCCGCGCTGGATGGTGCGCTACATCGTCTTCCACGAGCTGCTGCACGCGGTGCTCGACCGGCCGGCTCACGACGGCCACCGGCGCATCATCCACGGGCCGCAGTTCCGCTTGCGTGAACGCGCCTACCCGGATTTCGCGCGGGCGCTCGAGTGGGAGCGGGAGCACATCACCGGCCTGATCCGTGCGGCGCGAGCGGGCAAGCCGTTCGCGGCG
>JABWBL010000244.1 GCA_013360535.1 Planctomycetaceae bacterium | reverse complement strand
TCGAGCCGCGCCGCACCTGGATCCCCGGCCACTACGAGGTGCGCCACGAGCGCGTCTGGGTCCCCGGCTGCACGCGCCAGGAGTGGGTCCCCGCGCGCTACGAGTGGCGCATCGACCACTGCGGCCGCCGCTTCCAGATCCTCGTCGCGCCCGGCCACTGGATCACGGTCACCGACCCCGGCCGCTACGAGACGCGCGAGGTCCGCGTCTGGGTGCCCGGCTACTGGGCCACGGACTACTGCGGCGCCGACCGTCGCGACTTCGACGACCGCCGCGGCGAGGACGACCGCCGTGGCCGCGCCGACCGTCGCGACGACGACGACTAGCCGCCGCCCCCGAAGGGGGAGCCGCCACGCGCCCTCGGGCTCGCACGGCTCCTGAGAGGAGACGCCCCCGCGGCACGGTGCCGCGGGGGCAGTCTATTTCTGTCGTCACCACGCGCCGCCGCTCGCTCGCGCGCCTTGACACCTCACGCGCCCGCGCCGAAGCTCGACCGAAATGGCGCTCCTCAGCTCCTCACTCGACGGAAGCCTCTCCCCGCCGCTGCTTCCCCTGCAGCCCACTCGTGCCGGCCCCCACTCGCTCCGCCCCGGTCCGCAGACGAAACGGCACTGGCTCAGCGCTCTTGGGGAGCAGCGCGCCGACGCGGGCGATCGGGGACGATGGGCAGAGCGAACCGGGGGCGGCGAGAAATGAAGCTGGATCTCGAGCGATTCACGCCCGGCAAGCAACTTCGCGGTTATGACGATGAAGAAACCGCGAAGTTGAAGGCCCTTCTCGAACGAGCCAAGACGTGGATCTCGGACCACGAGTGGTGTGAGTCGATCCTCGATGACTACTATGCGTTTGGGATTGGCGACATCATCGGCATCTTTCTGTTCCACCTGAGAATCACTCGCGCGCGCCAAGGGTGGGCATGGGTGATTGTCGGTGACCTGCCGTCCGCCTACGTTGTGGCCGATGACGCCGAGACACCCAAGGCCGCGCTGGTTGCCTACTGTGAGTTGATGCAGGATTGGGTGAATGCAGTTCGAGAAGGCAAGGACCTATCAACTGTTTACCCGGTTGGCGTGACTCCGAACGAAGAGCACGCGAGCATGCTGGAGTCTCGAGTGAAGATCCTTCTGGAGTGTACTGTCCACGAGATCGAGTGACGGATGCGCCTGAGGTACCGATCCAAAGCAGTTTCCCTTCGAACGCAGACGGCGCGGGTGTACTTGCGTCGCGGTCAGCTCGAGGAGGCTGCCGTGGAGCTGGATTTCGCTGCACAGATGACGGCGAGCCACGAGCCCGAACACCAGTTGCGCCCAGAAGTAGCGCTCGCGCAGCTGGCCAAGCTCCGGGCGGAGGAGCGTTAGCGGTGTCCAAATTCGTCCTCGAAGTCTCCTACGGGCAGCTCGCGCTGTTCGACTCGCGGCTTGCTCAGCCGTTCAACGACTGGACGGACGCGCACGTGCGGCAAGGCTTCTCGTGGAGGAACGGGAGCGTGTCGTTCGCGACCCTCGAGGCGAGTGGCCTGATCGAGATCACCGTCGGCCGACCTGCTCGCTCGTCCGCGGAACTGGCTGCTCCCGAGCGCTCGATCCGCGTTCCGTTCACGGTCCCGGTCCATGGCGAGCTCGAACTCGCAACGCTGTCGGGTTCGATCCGGCTGCAGCTTGCAGGCGGCGAATACGCCGCGACTTTCAGCCATGGTCGCTGTCCCGACGGCAGGATGTGGGCTCACTTTGAGCTCGAGCCGGTGGGCACGGCCATCAAGGCCGCGATCCTGGTCGCGGACGCTCGCCTGCGCCCGCCCGCGGCCCTGTCGATGAATGCCACTCCGGCCTGACGCCGAAAGGGGCGCTGGCGGGCGGAATCCGAGGCGTTTGGCCCGCGGGAAACGCGAAACGACGCGGAAGGCCCCGTTGGATCCCAAACCGTCGGAACCTGGGGGTGCGGAGGGGCGTCGAAAGCGGGCCGGGCCGGGCTCGTCCGTGGCGGGTTTTCCGGGCGGCGCCTAAGCTCGAAGTCGGATTGTTTCCCCTACCCCTCAGGAGCCCCCGCATGTCGTTCCTACCCCGCGTCGCCTGGCTCATCCTTCCCGCCCTGCTCGCGCCGGCGGCCCGAGCGCAGTTCGAGCTCGCCACCAGTGGCGACGGCAGCGTGATCCGTTGGGAGTCCGGTGGGCCGACGGTCCACTCGACGCGCCATGAGGTGCGCGACCTGCGCGCGGTGCGCGTGACGCCCGGCGGTGCGGCGATCGCGACCTGGACGGAGACGGGTGCGGCGGGAGCGCAGGACTGGTACGCGATCAGCCTCGACGGCAAGGCCGTGCAGGCCGTGAAGCCGACGAGCTACGAGCTGCTGCTGCGCCGCGCGCGGTTCGATCCGGCGCAGGGCGCCCCGGACTTCTCGAACTCGCCGCTGGGCGCGGGTCAGGGTGGCGTGCAGATCGTGCAGTACCGCACGCAGCCGCTCGTCGAGTACTCCGACGCGATCGTGGCGCTGGGTGGCGAGGTGTTCGACTTCGTCGAGAGCCACGCGCACCTCGTGCGCATGGACGCCAAGACGAGCGCGGCCGTCGCGGCGCTGCCGTTCGTGCGCGCGGTGACGAGCTACCACCCCGAGTTCCGGATCGACACCGACCTGCTCGCGGAGCTGCGCGCGGGCCGCATCGAAGGCGCGCGCCGCTACAACGTGCAGGTCTTCCGGCGCGGGCTCGCGGAGCAGAACGTCGTGGCGCAGCGTGTGGTCGAGCTCGGCGGTTCGGTCGACCTGCTCGTGCCCGAGGGCTTCCGCATGGAAGTCACGCTGCCGCCCGCGGCACTCGGCGCGATCGCGGGGCTCGATGTCGTGCGCTTCCTCGACCCGTGGGGCGCGCCCGAGGAGGACATGGACATCGTGCGCCAGTTCGGCGGCGCGAACCATGTCGAGAGCGTCGCGGGCCTGACGGGCCAGGGCGTGCGCGTCGAGGTGCTCGACGGCGGTTGCGACGTCGGCCACCCCGACTTCAACGCGCCGATCAGCCACGGCTCGGTGCCCTCCGGCAGCCACGGCACGTGCACGGCGGGCATCGTCGCCGGCACGGGCGCGGCCAACGCGGCGGCCCGCGGCATGCTGCCGAGCGCCCAGCTGATCGTCGGCTACTACAGCTCGTTCTCCGGCGGCAGCCGCTACGCGCACACGGCCGAGCTCGTCAACCCGGCGCTCAACTACAAGGCCGTGCTGCAGTCGAACTCCTGGGGTTCGAGCCTGACGACCTCCTACAACTCCATCTCGGCCGAGATGGACGACATCATCGCGCTCAACGACTTCACGATCCTGCAGTCACAGTCGAACGCGAACACGCAGAGCTCGCGCCCGCAGGCCTGGGCCAAGAACATCATCTCGATCGGCGGCATCAACCACGAAGGCACGCTGACCTACGCCGACGACAACTGGGGCGGCGCGAGCATCGGCCCGGCCGCCGACCAGCGCATGAAGCCCGACCTCGCCTACTTCTACGACGGCGTCAACTGCCCCGACGTGCGCGGCTCCGGCGGCTACGCGAACGGCGACTACTACTCGAACTTCGGCGGCACGAGCGCGGCGACCCCGATCTCGTCGGGCCACTTCGGGATCTTCTTCCAGATGTGGCATCTGGGGCTGTTCGGCAACCCGGCCGGTTCGGGCACCGTGTTCGAGAGCCGTCCGCACTTCACGCTCGCCAAGGCGGCGATGATCAACACGGCGACGAGCTGGAGCTTCTCGGGCTCGAGCGCGAACCTCTCGCGCGCCAAGCAGGGCTTCGGGCATCCCGACGTCCGTTCGCTCTACGAGCGCGCCTCGAAGACGTTCTACGTCGACCAGACCGATCCGGTCACCAACCTCGGCAGCGTGGCCTACGACCTCAACGTGGGCGCGGGTGAGCCCGCCCTGCGCGTCACGCTCGTCTACCGCGACAACCAGGGCACGGTCTCGTCGACGCAGCACCGCAAGAACGACCTGACGCTCGTCGTCACGTCGCCTTCGGGCACCGTGTATTACGGCAACAACGGGCTGACGAACGGCCTGTGGTCGACGTCGGGCGGCGCGGCCAACACCAAGGACACGGTCGAGAACGTGTTCGTGCAGAGCCCCGCGGCCGGCACATGGCACGTCGAGGTGCGCGGCGACAACGTCAATACGCACCCGGTGACGGGCGCTCCGACGAACGTCACGGACTTCGCGCTGTGGGCGACGGGCGTGACGGCGGGCCCGGTGTGCCCGGCGCCGGTGACTTACTGCACGGCCAAGATGACCTCGACCTTCACGGTGCCGCAGATCGGCTCGAGCGGTTCCCCGCGCGTGTCGAGCAACGACTTCGTGCTCACGCTCGACAACGCGCTGCCCAACCGCAACGCGCTGGCGTTCTACGGTTCGCTGTCGCACAGCGGCCCGTTCCACAACGGCCTCCTGTGCGCCAAGGCTCCGGTGACGCGCTCGCCGGTCCTGCAGACGAACTCCAGCTCGCACGCCGAGTACGCGATCCCGGTCACCCCGGCGATGGTCGGCACGACGCGCTACTACCAGTGGTGGTTCCGCGACTCGCAGGACACGTTCGGCGACGGCCTCTCGAACGGCCTGCAGGTCACGTTCTGCGACTGAAGTCGATTCGCGCGCGCGTTTGCACGCGTCCGCGAGCCACCGGGAATACCGAGCCAGAGCAATTTTTCCGGCAAACTGGGGCCGGCGTCGACGGCGTTGCCGTAGGCGCCGGCCCCAGTTTGCCGGAAAAATTGCTCTGGCTCGGTATTCCCGGTGGCTCGCGGACGCGTGCAAACGCGCGCGCGGGTCGTCAGCATGGTGGGGCGCGCTTCCTGTGGAGCGCGCCCCGCTTCCATGAGCGCTGACCCCTCGCGCGGCCCGTCCCGCCCCACCGTCGTCGCGCTGATCGCGCTCCTGTGCCTCATCTGGGGCAGCACGTGGGTCGTGATCCGCGACGGGCTGCGGGACCTGCCGCCCTTCACGGCCGCAGCGACGCGTTTCGTGGTCGCGGCCCTCGGCATGGCGGTCGTCGCGCGGACGCTGGGCCGGCGCGAGAGCGGCAAGTCCCCGCCCGCATGGCTGTGGCTCACGCTCGGGCTGTGCAACTTCGCGTGCTCCTACGCGATCGTGTACCGCACGGAGACGATCCTGCCCTCGGCGCTCGTCGCGCTGCTGTGGGGCGTGTTCCCGATGCTGTCGGCGATCGCGGGGCACCTGTTCCTGCCTTCCGAGCGCCTGCGGCCGACGCACTGGGCGGGTTTCACGCTGGGACTGGGCGGGCTCGTGCTGCTGTTCGTGAAGGACCTGCCGAAGCTCGGCCCCGAGGCCGTTCCGGCGGCGGCGCTGCTGCTCCTCTCCCCCACCGTCTCGACGGTCGGCAACACGCTCGTCAAGCACAGCGGCGCGGGAGTGCGCTCGCTCGAGCTCAACCGCAACGCGATGGCCTTCGGCGCGGCGCTGCTGTGCGCGCTCGCGCTGGCGACCGAGGACGTCGCGAGCGTGCCGTGGACGCCGCGCGCGATCCTGACCGTGACGTACCTCTCGCTCGCGGGCACGGTGCTCACGTTCGGCCTGTATTTCTGGCTGATGCGTTACGTCAAGGCGAACACGATGAGCCTGATCTCGTACGTGACGCCCGTGGTCGCGATGCTGCTCGGGCTCCTGTACGGCGAGGCGCTCACGGAGTGGACCGTGGCCGGCGCGGCCTGCATCCTCGGCGGCATCGCGCTCGCCGTGCGCAAGTGAGTGTCAACGCCGACGGCTGGCCGCGGCCCAGGCGACCCGCGCCTTCGCGGGATCGAGCGGCTGGTGGCGGCCGAACTCGAGGTCGACCTGGATCGTCGCGATCTC
>JABWBL010000243.1 GCA_013360535.1 Planctomycetaceae bacterium | reverse complement strand
CTGCCTTGGCGCGGGTCGGAGCCGAGCGCGTCGGCGGTCGAACGCAGGCTGCTCGAACGCCTGACGGCCGGTCCGTGGCCGGACGGTGAGGTCGTGAGCGGCCTGTACTTCGCCCACGCGGCCTGGCCCAAGGACGGGCCGAGCGCACGCTTCGTGCAGGCGGTGCTCGAGGAGCGCATGGCCGAAGCCCAGTCGGGGCGCCCGGCCTCGCAGCTCGTCCAGATCACCAGCCAAGTGCCGGTCGACTTCGTGGCGACGAGCCCGATCCTCGTCCAGCTGCTCGACACCCTGCGCCGGGTCGCCGAGCAGGAGATCACGGTGTTGGTGAGTGGCGAGACCGGTGTCGGAAAGGACCGTGTGGCGGAGCTTGTCCACCGCTGGGGCCGCCGGGCGAACGGGCCGCTGGTCCACGTCCACTGTCCGTCGCTGTCGGCCAGCCTGATCGAGGACGAGCTCTTCGGCCACGCCAAGGGGGCCTTCACCGGCGCCCACAGCCAGCGCGTCGGGCCGTTCGAGTACGCCGCCGGGGGCACGGTGGTCCTCGACGAGGTCGCCGGCCTTCCGCCGGCTGGTCAGGTGGCGCTGCTGCGCATGCTCGAGACGCGCGAGGTCCAGCCGCTCGGCTCCAGCCGCACCGTCCCGATCGACGTCCGGATCGTGGCGACCACTTCCAAGGATCTGGCGCTCGAGGTCGAGCGGGGGAACTTCCGGGCGGACCTCTTCTTCCGCCTCAACGTCGCCCACGTGACCGTCCCGCCGCTGCGGCTCCGCCGGCAGGCGCTCCCGGACCTGGTCGCGGCCTTCCTGCGGCGCTTCAACGAGACGGCCGACCGCCCGGTCACCGGGGTCGACCCGAAGGTCATGGACGCCCTCTACGATCACCCTTGGCCGGGCAACCTGCGTGAGCTCGAGAACGTGCTCGCCAAGGGGGCCGTGCTCGCCCAAGGTGGGGAGCTCGGGCCCGAACACATCGACCTCGGACCCGGGGCGAACAGCACGGCCCCGGCGGGCGGCGACGCGACGGCGCAAGTGGTCCTCTCCGAGCGCATGGAGCGGCTCCTCGAGAGCCTCGCGCCGGGCGACCGGACCAGCACGGCCGAGTTTGCGGAGCGGGAGAGCATCTCGTCGCGCACCGCTTTGCGCGACCTGCAGGCGCTCGTGGAGGCCGGCTACCTCGTCCAGGAGGGCACCCGCCGCGGGGCCCGTTTCCGACGCTCCGGGAGGCCTCTCCCGACCCGAGCTGGGCACTAGATGCCCATGTCTGTCGAGTAATGGCGAATAACTGGGCCCTGACGAGTTTCCGGCGGGGCGCGATGGACGGCCGCGGGCGCGTCGGTCGTAAATGACATAAACCCAATTCTGGAAGACAGTTACGCGCATCCATGGCCGCTGTGACGCAAAACTGCGTTCGGTTTGGCACGTCGGTTGTTCGAGGGAGGGCCAAGGAAACGCGCCATGAACCTCCTGAACCTGATCTGCAGCCTGTCGGTCCTGCTCGCCCCGGCCTCTGCTCCCGCGCCCGCCGCACACGAAGCGATCGCCCATGTGGCGCCGGTGTCGGTCCAAGACGCCGCCGTCCCCGGCCGCGACTGGATCCTCAAGAGCGGCGACAACATCTGCGGTCTCAAGGAGGCCTCCCAGATCTCCAGCCCCGCGGTCGTCGACTGGCAGGCCCTGCTCGACGCCACGCCGGAGATGAAGAAGCTGCGCGACCAGAAGATCGACGCCAACTCGCCCGAGGGCATCCAGCTGACCAACGACGCGACCAACCGTGTCACGCAGGCCTGCGAGACGATCCGCGCCCAGCAGGGCCACTGCAGCATCTGGAAGACCATCCGCCACAAGGACGGCCGCGCCGTCTCCGACGTCACCGACCTCGTCAAGGCCCAGCTCTAAGGCGCCCTGCGGCGCCCGGGCGGCTCGGCTCGCGAGCGCCGCCGCCCTTTCAACTCGCGAACACCACGGACCGGCGCCTGCTCCACCTCCCGGACACGGGGTAGGGGCGAAGGCGCCGGCCTCACTTCCAGCCGCCCCTAGCCGATAGCGCTCCCGCCGCTAGCCTTGGCCTGTCCGCGCCGAGGGCGGGGAGCGCGGTTCGACGCGCTCCGCGTCCTGGGCCCGACCCGATCCCCCCAACTCCAGTCCCCCGACCCCAAGCCCCCGCGCCGTGCTCCCGCAACCTCCCCACGCATCCCTGCGCCCGAGACTGGCCGCGCTGGCGCTCGCGGGCGCGCTCACGGCCCTCGGCGGCTGCAAGTCGACCTCGCGGCAGGTGCAAGGCCCCGGCAAGGAACTGTCGGCGGCCGAGCTGCAGGAGCTGCTCGCCAAGGGCACGATCAAGCCGGTGACCGAGATGGAGGGCGACGATCCCTTCGGCGGCGTCGATGGGTCGATGGAGGACACGCACGCGGAGGAGCTCGCCGCCAAGGCCTCCCAGCAGGGCGGGGCCGCCAACGCGACCGAGCCCGAGCCGCCGGTCGTCGCTCCGCCGCCGCGCCTTCCGGACCCGCCCGAGAACCCCTACGTCCGCTTCGGCACGCGCATCCGCGTCTATCCCGACGGCACGATCACCAAGCCCTACCCGCTGCGCGTCGGCACGGGCAAGAAACTCCAGGAACTGATCCAGAGCTACGGCAACTTCCCGCTTTGGACCACCGAAGCCGGCAATCCTTCGCCGCCGACGCTGGTCAAGCTCGACCTGATGGAGAAGTGGGACATCGAGCTCTACCAGGACCTGCGCAACGCCGGCGTCGCCACGGGCACCGAGGCCCCGCTCGCCGACTGGCTCGTCGTGACCGCCGGACCGGACTTGCTCGAGGAGGTCGAGGACTTCATCAACCTCTTCGCCGCCGGCGTCCCGCAGATCGAGATCGAGGCCAAGATCGTCGAGATCACGCTCAGCGACATCTTCGACATCGGGGTCCGGCCGCCGACGGGCGTGCCGATGTTCCAGTTCCCCGGCACGGCCTTCGTCAAGAGCTTCGACAGCAACATGCCCAACGTGGCCAACGCGGTCGAGGGCGTGCTCTCGGTCGGTGGCGTGCAGGACGCCGTCACCTTCAACGCGCAGCTCGAGGCGCTCGCGATCAACGACAACGTCTCGATCATCTCGCGCCCCAAGATCGCGGTGCGCGAAGGCGGCCGCGCCGACATCCTCAACACGTCGCGGATCCCGTACCTGAACATCACCGGCGTCAACAACGCCGGCGGCTTCGCCAACGCGGCGATCGCCTTCCAGGAAGTGGGCGTCAAGCTCTACGTCGTGCCGCGCGTGGTCGGGACCCAGACGGTGGCGCTCAACATCGACGTCGAGCAGTCGCAGGTCTCGGGCACGGAAACCGTGCTCGTGACGGCCTCCGACTCGCCCGTGCAGGTGCCGGTGATCTCGCTGCGCAGCGCCCGCACGGTCGTCTACCTGCAGCCCGGCCAGGCGGTCATCCTCGGCGGCCTGATCACGGAACGTTCGGTGGAGAACGAGCGCAAGATCCCGTTCCTCGGCGACATTCCGCTGCTCGGGCACCTGTTCAAGGCGACCTACAAGCGCAAGGAACAGACCAACGTGCTGTTCTTCATCCGCCCCCGCATCCTGCAGGGCGTCGACCTGAACCGGCAGTTCTGAGATCGGCCTGAACGGGCGGGGGCGAGCATCGCCGCGCCCCGCCCCGTAAGCTCTTGGCCCTGCCGGCGGCAGCGCGGAAGAACTCCCGCGCCCGCGCGTCCCACCTCACGATGCTCGTCCCGCGACCCTCGCGTGCCCGGAATGCCCGCCGACGTGGCTCGGCGCTCCTGATGGCGTTCCTGATGATCATCCTGCTCTACGCGATCATCTTTCAGCTGAACTACGGCACGAAGGCCGACCTGCGCGTGGCCGAGAACGACGTGACCATCACGCAGATGGACGCGTCGATCGAGTCGGCGCTGCAGGAGGTCTACGACCGGTTGAAGCAGGATGGCGCGACGGCGGCGGCCGAAGGAGGCGCCGGCGGAGCGGCGGCCGGAGCAGGTGGGGGCATGCCCGGAGGCGGGGCGGGGCAGGCCGGTCAGGGTGGCGAGGGCGAGGGCGGCGACGAGCCGTCCGACTCGCGCATGGACTCCTGGGGCCGGCCGCAGCGCTCGACCATCGGTGACATCGAGCTGCGCATCCTCGTGCAGGACGAGGACGGCAAGATCAACGTGCTGCAGCTGCTCGCCGACGACGAGGAGGAGCGCGACCAGGCGACTGAGCGGCTCGTGCGCCTGATCGACTTCTTCCGCGACGGCTCGACGGTCGACGTCGACCGCTCGGAGGCGATCCGCATCGTCGAGTCGATCAAGTTGCACCTGACGCAGCGCACGCAGTCGGTGCTCCCGCGGCCCAAGCTCACGAGCGACGACGCGGAGGACAAGGAGCGCTGCATGCCGCTCACGCTCAAGGAGTTCGAGGTGCTCGAGCGCCTCGACGAGCGGCTGTTCCGCGACTTCCGCGACGAGCGCGGCGACATCGTGCACTCGCTCAGCTCGTACCTGACCGTGTGGACCTCGATCACGCAGGGTGCGACCGAGGGCGGAGAAGGTGCCGCAGCCGGCGGCGCGGGCGCTCAGAACCAGAACCAGAATCAGAACCAGAACCAGTCGGGTGGCGGCTCGGGCTCGAGCGGCGACGATCCCAACTGGGGCGTGTGCGTCAACGTCAACACGGCGCCCGTGGCGGTGCTCAAGGCGCTCGTCGACGACCGCGAGGTCGGCTCGCGCTTCTGGGATGCGGTGGTCGAGTACCGCAACCTCGAGAAGAAGGAAGAAGAGGGCGAGGAGTCCTCGGGCAGCACGACGGACGATCCCACCAGCGAGCCGCAGCTCGACGAGAACGGCGAGCCGATCATCGAGCGCGAGTTCTTCGACTCGCTCGAGGAACTGGCCGAGGTCGACGGCTGGGAGCGGCTCGAGGAGACGATCCGCGGCAAGCTGCAGAACCTGCTGTGCACGCGCAGCCACGTGTTCTCGATTTACGTCACCGCGCGACGCAAGACCGGCCAGAACGATGAGTTCGGCGGCTACCTCGGCACGCCGCGGCAGGGCGAACGCGAGGACGAGCGTGGCAAGGGCCTCGTGCGCACGGTGCGTTCGGTCGTGTGGCGCTACGGCTCGGGCGAGGACGTCAAGATCATCCCGCTCGTGCGCTGGGAAGTGCTCGACTACACGCCGTTCGACGTCATCGACTTCCCCGTCGAGGGGCGTTGAGAGCTCGTGAACCTCGCTCTCCTGTTGCTTGACGCGCGGTCGCCTGGCGGCGCCGGACGGCGAGTCCCGTGAGTTCCTTCACGGTGTCGCGGGCGGCCGAGCTCGAGGTCTTCCGGCACCTGTACGCCTCGGTCGCCGAAGAGATGGGCATCACGCTGCAGCGTTCGGCGCTGTCGGCGAACATTCGCGAGCGCCGCGACTACTCCTGCGCGCTGTTCGACGCGCAGGGGCGGCTGGTGGCGCAGGCGGCGCACATTCCGGTGCACCTGGGCTCGATGGGGCGCGCCGTCGCGGCCGTGCGCGAAGCGGTCGAGCTGCGGCCGGGCGACGCGGTGCTCCACAACGACCCGTACTCGGGCGGCACGCACCTGCCGGACGTGACGCTGGTGAGCCCGATCCATCTGGGAAAGGCTCGCAAGGCGCAGTTTTTCGCCGCGAGCCGCGCGCACCATTCCGACATCGGCGGCGCGCATCCCGGTTCGATGGCGCCGGTCGACGACGTGCACGCCGAGGGCCTGCGCCTGCCGCCCGTGCACCTCGTGCGCGGTGGCGCGATCGAGAACGAAGTGCTCGCGCTGCTGCTCGCCAACCTTCGTGGTGCGCGTGAGCGCCGCGGCGACCTG
>JABWBL010000242.1 GCA_013360535.1 Planctomycetaceae bacterium | reverse complement strand
CGCGGCCGAGTGCTTCGCGGGCGCGGTCGCCGAGGCCGAGCTCGATCGCGGTCATGCCGAGCGAGAGCCACGCGTCGATGTCGTCGGGCGCGAGCTCGGTCGCCTTCTGGAAGCTCTGCAACGCGTCGGGCCAGGCGCGCGTGTCGAGCTGCACGCGGCCCAGGTTGAACCACGAGGCCTGATGGCGCTCGTTGCACTCGAGCGCCTTGCGCAGCTCGGCCTCCGCCTCGGCGAGGCGGCCCTGGCGCGAGAGCGAGACACCGAGGCCACAGTGCGCCTCGGCGCTGCCGGGCGCCTTGAGCGGGATGCGGTCCGCGAGATTGCGGAAGACGAGCTCCGACTCCTCGAGCACGCATTCATCGGGGATGTGCAACGCGCACAGCAGGTGGTACCAGCCGACACCGAGCGTCGACTGGATCTCGTCGAAGGCCGTGACGAGCAGCGTCGCGTCCTTGATCGACTCGCCCGACAGGTCCTGCGCGGCCTGGAACTGGTCGTTGGCCTCGAACAGGAGCTTGGCGTCGTTCGTGACGCGGAAACGATCGAGCAGCACGCGCCCCAGTCCCCAGCGCACGTACATGCTGCGCGGGCTCTGCGCGATGCCGTCGCGGAAGAGCGTGACCTCGTCGTGCCAGACCGGGATGCGCGTGTGCGTGCGCCAGCCGAAGAGTCCCGCGAGCGCGAGCGCGGCCGCGAGCCCAAAACGCCGCGGAAAACGCTCGATCACGACGCCGCCGAGCAGCGCGAGCCCGAACACCGACAGGTACAGGAAACGATCCGAGAGCGGGAAACGGCCGATCGACTCGAGGCGCAGCACGGCCGGCGCGAGCGCCGCGAACGACAGGAACAGCGCGAGCGCCGCCGTGCGCGCGCCGCGCCGCAGCAGCACGAAGGACACGGTCAGCCACGCGACCAGCACGGCGATCGCCGTCCACAACTGCGCGTCGCTCCACGGAATCTCGGGCCGCACTTCGCGGAACAGGTTGAGCTTCGCCGGCCATGCGAGCAGCGCGAGACCGCCACCGAGCAACTCGACGCGCAATGTCAGCGCGCGCACCGCGGACTCGTGCAGGTGCGACGTCACCAAGTCAAAGCCCGCGTTTGCGCTCTCGAAAACTTGCGCGCGTGCGAGCCAGTACAACGCGAGAGCGCCGAGCGCCGGCGCGTACGAACGCAGCAGGTTCTTGCGCAGGTCGCCCCGCAACGCGTCGATCGTCGGCGCGAGCGCGAACCACGCCAGCGCGCTCTCTTTCGACAGCAGCGCGAAGAGCAGCAGCACCGCCGGGATGATCGCTACTCCTTCCGAGCCGCGGTCGCGCCAGCGCACGAGCGCGAGCAGCGACGCGAGCGTGAACAGGCCCGCCAGCGGGTCGTTGACGGCCGAGATCCACGCCACGGCCTCGACGTGCACCGGATGCAACCCGAACAGCAGCGCCGCCGCCGCGGGACCGAGAAGCGTGCGGTTTCCGAGCAACCGGCGTGCGAGGGCGAACACCGTCGCGGTCGCAGCCAAGTGCAGCACGAGCGACACCGCGTGGAATCCGCTCGGCGCGCCATCTCCGACCATCCGGCCAAAAAACAGCGCCACGAGCGCCAGCGGCCGCCAGTATCCGACTCGCTGCGCCTGATCGGGCTCGACGAAGTCCCAGTGCGCGCCACCGAAGGCCGCGCTCAGGTTCTCCCAGCTCGCGAGCGCCGGATTGCGCGCGACGAGCAGCAAGTCGTCGTAGACGAGCTCACCCGCGAGCGCACGCGCGTACACGAGGCCGACGACCGCGAGCACCGCCGCGATCGTCGCCAGCGTCGCACCGCGACCGGCCGTCCGAGCTTCCGCCGCTTCCATGGGGGCCGGGATCATAGGGTCCGTGGGACCCGCGCTCTCGGCACATCCCGTGCCAACCGCGGCGCCCCTCCCGGAGGCGGTCGATCAATCGAGCGCGAGCAGGTCCTCGCCGCGCTCCGCCGCGCGCGCCAGCCGCCCCGCCAGCGACGCGGCCTCCGCCGCCTTGTGGACGTGCTCCACTTGCCTGTTTGCGGAATAGGCCGCGAGTTCCAGACGCGCGTTCTCTCGCTCGGCCGTCGCGGCGGCGAGCAGCTTGTCCAGCCGTGCGCGCCGATCGCCGGCTTCGACCGACTTCACGTAAGCCTCCGCCGCGGCGAGGTTGGCGTCGACCCGCACGAGGTCGCGTTCGATGTCGGAAGCAACGAGGTTGCTGCGTGTTTCGCGCGTGCTCGCCTGCGAGGCGCACGCTCCGAACAGAGGAACAAGGACGAGGGCGAAAGCGAGCGAGTGCTTCATGGCGCCCGATCCTAGCCAGCCGTGGGCGTTCGCGCCGTCCGGGTTGACGCAGTTACGAGCGCCGACTACGGTGGCCGACCAAGCGCCCACCATGAACGCCCTCGCTTTTGCGCTTCGGCGCCCCGTGTCCCTGCTCGTGCTCGTCGTGAGCCTCGCCGCGATCGGCCTGTGGTCGCTCGTGCGCATGCCACGCGACGTGTTCCCCGACCTCGGCGTGCCGACGATCTACGTCGCGCAGCCCTATGGCGGCATGGACCCCTCGCAGATGGAGGGGTACCTCACGAACTACTACGAGTACCACTTCCTCTACGTCAACGGCATCGAGCACGTCGAGAGCAAGTCGATCCAGGGCGTGTCGCTGATCAAGCTCCAGTTCCATCCCGGAACGGACATGGCGCGCGCGATGGCGGAGACCGTGGCGTACGTGAACCGCTCGCGCGCGTTCATGCCGCCGGGAACGATCCCGCCGTTCATCACGCGCTTCGACGCGGGCAGCGTGCCGGTTGGCAATCTCGTGTTCTACAGCGACGATCCGGCGCTCGGGCTCAAGGACCTGCAGGACGCGGCGCTGTTCCGCGTGCGTCCCTTGTTCGCGACCCTGCCGGGTGTGTCGGCGCCGCCGCCGTTCGGCGGGAGCCCGCGCACGATCGTGCTGCGCGCCGACCCCGATCGGTTGCGCGCGCTGGCGTTGAGCCCGGACGAGATCGTGCAGGCGCTCGTCAAGGGCAACACGATCAGTCCTTCGGGCAACGTGCGCATCGGCGACCAGATCCCGATGGTGCCCGTCAACTCCGTGGCGCCGTCGGTGGCGGAGCTCGGACGCATCGCGGTGCGCTCTGACGGCACGCGCACGATCTCGATCCGCGACGTGGCGACGATCGAGGACTCGGCCGACATCCAGACGGGGTTCGCGCTCGTCAACGGGCGGCGCACGGTCTACATCCCGGTCACCAAGCGCGCGGATGCGTCGACGATGAGCGTCGTCGCGCTCGTGAAGGAGAATCTGGAGCGCTTCCAGTCCGCGCTGCCCGACGGTGTGCGCGTGAGCTACGAGTTCGACCAGTCACCGTACGTGACGCGGGCGATCGAGGGGCTCGCGCAGGAGGGAGCTCTGGGAGCGTTGCTGACGGGCCTGATGGTGCTCGTGTTCCTGCGCGACTGGCGCAGCGCACTCGTGGTCGTGCTCAATATCCCACTGGCGCTGGTCGCGGCGAGCCTCGGGCTGTACCTGACGGGCCACACGATCAACATCATGACGCTGGGCGGCATGGCCCTCGCGGTCGGCATCCTCGTCGACGAGGCGACAGTCACGATCGAGAACGTGCACGCGCACCTCGCGCGCGGGCGTTCGCTCTCGCGGGCCGCGCTCGACGCGACGCAGGAGACCGCGTTGCCGCGCCTGCTCGCGATGTTGTGCATTCTCGCGGTGTTCCTGCCCGCGTTGTTCATGCAAGGAGCGGCGCGCAGCCTGTTCGTGCCGCTGGCGCTGGCCGTGGGCTTCTCGATGGTCGCTTCCTACGTGCTGTCGAGCACGCTGGTGCCGGTGCTCGCGGTGGCGCTCGTGCGCGGCGGGCACTCGGAGGAAGGTGGAGCGTTCGCGAGACTGAGGTCGGCCTATCAGGGACTGACCGCGCGCATCGTCGGCCTGCGCTGGCTCGTGGTTCCGGTGTATCTCGCGGCGTGCGCCGCCGTGCTGCTCGGCTTTGGCCCCGGGCTGGGGCGCGAGATCTTCCCGCTCGTCGACGCAGGCCAGCTGAGCCTCCGCATGCGTGCGCCGGCCGGCACACGCGTCGAACGCACCGAAGAACTCGCTCGCTCCGCGCTCGAACTGATCGCCCGCGAGACCGGCGGCGATGGCGTGGCGATCAGCATGGGCTTCGTCGGCGTGCAGCCCGGCGCCTATCCGGTGAACACGATCCACCTGTGGACGAGCGGTCCGGAAGAGGCGGTGCTGCAGGTGCAGTTGCGGCCCGGAGTCGCGCACGTGGAGGAGCTGAAGGAGCGCCTGCGCGAGCGATTCAGCGCGGAATTCCCGCAGTTGCGCGTCGCGTTCGAGCCCAGCGACATCGTCAGTCGCGTGATGAGCTTCGGCGCGCCGACCCCGGTGCAAGTGGCGGTGAGTGGGCCTGATGTCGCCGCGAACCGCAGGCACGCGGAAGCGATCGTGGCGGCGCTGCGCGCGATCCCGACGCTGCGCGACGTGGGCTTCGAGCAGTCGCTCGAGTACCCGTCGATCCGGGTCGAGCTCGACCGCGAGCGCATCGGCCAGCTCGGGCTCACCGTCGATCAGGCGGCACGTTCGCTGGCGGAAGCGACCAGCTCGAGCCGCTACACCGCTGCGAACTACTGGGCCGATCCCAAGAGCGGCGTCGCCTATCAAGTGCAGCTGCTCGTTCCCGAGCAGCGCATGGATTCCGTCGAGGCCGTGCGCAACATCCCGGTCGCGGGCAGCGACGGGCGTTCGGTGTCCCTGCGGCAGGTCGCGGAAGTCACCGAGGGCCAGATGCCCGGCCAGTTCGACCGCTACAACATGCAACGCATGCTGACGATCGGCGCGAACGTCGTCGGCGAGGATCTGGGCCGCGCGGCAGCGCGGGTCGAAGAAGCGCTCAAGAACCTCGGTGAACCGCCGCCAAAGGTGTCGGTGACGGTCCGAGGACAGGTGGCGCCCATGCGCGAGCTGTTCGACGGCCTCGGTGCGGGCCTCGGCGTCGCGATCGCCGCAATCGTGCTGCTGATCGCCGCCAACTTCCAGTCGTTGCGGGTCGCGAGCGCGATCCTGCTCACGATTCCGGCCGTGATCGCCGGTTCCGTGCTTGCGCTGCACTGGAGTGGCACGACGCTCAACATCCAGTCGTTCATGGGCACGATCATGGCGATCGGCGTGGCCGTGGCGAACTCGATCCTGCTCGCCACGTTCGTCGTGGCGCGCCGGCGGGATGGCCTCGAGTGGAACGCCGCAGCGCCCGAGGGTGCGGCCAGTCGATTGCGGGCCATCCTCATGACGAGCTTCGCGATGATCGCGGGCATGGTGCCCATGGCGATCGGCCATGGGGACGGCGGCGAGCAGACGGCGCCGCTCGGTCGCGCCGTGATCGGCGGGCTCACCGGCTCGACGCTCGCAACGCTGCTCATCTTGCCCGCGCTGCTCGTGCTGTTCGGCCGCCGCGGCGCGCACTCCAGCGGCTCGTTGCATCCCGACGACGAAGCGCCGCGCGCCGATTCACCTCGCCCGGCATGAAGTCGAGCCCTCCCCGCCGCAGCTCCGATTCCTCCCGCAATTCCCGCAGTTTTCAGGGTCTCCGCATGAACCTCGCTCTCCGTTGGCTGTCCCCCGCGCTCCTGCTCCTCTCGATCCCGCTCGGTGCAAGGCTGCTCGCCGCGCCCGCGAACCAGACGGCACCGACGGCGCCGCGCAAGTTGTCCTTGCCAGCGAGCGTCGAGCCCTTCGAGCGGGTCGAGCTGCACGCGCGTGCGGTCGGCTACGTCGTCGAGGTGCGTGGCGAGCGCGGCGACGTCGTGACCGCGGGGCAGGTCCTCGCGCGGG
>JABWBL010000241.1 GCA_013360535.1 Planctomycetaceae bacterium | reverse complement strand
TAGGCCGTGCTGGTTCCGGCCTCGAAGGCCACCAGCGAGCCATGGGGCGCGACAAGCAGCGCCTTTTCGTCGGCCGGGGCATAGCCTGAAAACACGTGGTGCATAATGATGGTGCCCCGCGTTTTCGCGAGCAGGATGTTCTTGAGGCCGATGATGCCGCGCGTTGGAATGTGATACTCGATGTGCATCTCGCTGGAGGTGCCCTCGGAATGGACGAGTTTCATATGGCGCAGTTCGCCGCGCCGTTTTCCGATTTCCTCGATCACGGGCCCTTGATATTCCGAAGGAACCTGGATCGTCAGTTCTTCAAACGGCTCCGTGACCGTCTCCCCGTCTCGATGCAGAATGACCTCCGGCTGGGAGATTTGCAGCTCATAGCCTTCACGCCGCATTTGCTCGATGAGTACGCCCAGATGAAGCTCTCCCCGGCCGGCCACGAGGAACCGGTCGGCGCTGTCGGTTTCCTGGACGCGCAGGGACACGTTGGTTTCCAATTCCTTGAACAAGCGTTCGCGCAGATGGCGTGACGTCAGGTATTTTCCGTCGCGCCCGGCAAAGGGGCTGTTATTCACGGAAAAGGTCATTTGCACGGTCGGTTCATCGATCGTGACGCGAGGCAGCGCGACGGGATTGGTAGGATCGGCAATGGTATCGCCGATGTTCACTTCCTCAAGGCCCGAAATGGCGACGATTTCACCGGCTTCTGCGGACTCCACATCACTGCGCTCAAGCCCGGAGAATACGGCTAGATCCGAAATCTTGCCGGGAACTTGGCCGCCGTCCTTGGTGAGCGTCACGACATTTTGGCGACGCGCGATCGAGCCGGATTGAATCTTGCCGATACCCATCTTGCCCTTGTAGGGGTCTTGGGCAAGCGCCAGCACCAGGAGCTGGAAGGGATCGTCGCGGTTGATGGCCGGTGCGGGGATCTTGTCGAGAATGGTTTCCAGCAGCGGGGAAATGTCCGTCCCCGGCTGTTTGAGGTCCAGGGTAGCGATCCCTTTGATGGCGGAGGCGTAGACAATGGGGAAATCCAGCTGGTCGTCGGTCGCGCCCAGATGCACGAACAAATCGAAGGTGCGATTGACCACGTCATCGATCACGGCGTCGGGCCGATCGATCTTGTTGACCACCACGATGGCTTTGTGTCCGAGGGCCAATGCTTTGCGCAGGACGAACGTGGTTTGCGGCATGGGCCCTTCTTTGGCATCGACGAGGATGAGCACACCGTCCACCATGCGGAGTGTGCGCTCGACTTCGCCTCCGAAATCGGCGTGTCCCGGCGTGCCGCACCAGCCCAGCTTCGAGCCCAAGCCCAGCGGAATCACGCGCAGCTTGTCCGTGGCGGCGAGCTTGACGAGCTCGACCGCGGCCTCGACTGTCGGCGGTGCGACGAGCGGCAACGGCTCGACGTCCAACCGCGGCCGCGCGAGCTCCACCGGGCCCGCGAGCCGCTCCAGCCGCGACGAAAGCGTGTCGAGCGCGCTCATCTCGGCCGCTCCGTGCCGCGCATCTCGCGGCAGGCGTGCACGGGAATCAGCTTGCCCGGATTGAGCAGGCGTCCGGGATCCCAGGCCTCGCGCACGCGGCACATCGCGTGCAGGTCGCGCTCCTCGAACACGAGCGACATGAACTCCTGCTTCTCGAGTCCGACCCCGTGTTCGCCCGTGAGCGAACCTCCGGCCGCGACGACGACCTTCATGATCTCGTCGCTCGCTTCCAGCACGCGCCGCACCTCGTCCTTGTCGCGGCGGTCGTAACTGATGTTCGGGTGCAAGTTGCCGTCGCCCGCGTGAAAGACGTTGGCGAGCTTGAGCCGCCGTTCGCGTGCGATGCGCGTCGATTCGGCCACGAGCTCGCGCAGCTTCGTGCGCGGCACGACGACGTCGGCGACGTACAGGTCGGGCGCGATGCGGCCCATCGCGCCAAAAGCGCCCTTGCGCCCGGCCCACAGCTTCTTGCGCTCCGTCGCGGAGCGCGCGCGACGAACTTCGATCGCGCCACGACGCTCGGCGATCGCCTTCATCGGCGCGAGCGTCGCCTCGACCTCGACGTCGGTGCCTTCGGCCTCGACGAGCAGCACCGCCTCCGCCTCGCGCGGATAGCCCGCGGCGAACACGCTGTCCTCGACGGCCTCGATCGTCAGCCGGTCGAGGATCTCGAGCGCCGAGGGCTCCAGATGCGCCGCGATCGAGTCGCTCACCGCATCACAGGCCGCGTCGAGGTCGGTGAAGATCGCGAGGAAGGTCTCCGTGACCGGCGGCGTCGGCACGAGCCGCACCGTGACTTCGGTCGCGAGCCCGAACATGCCCTCGCTGCCGACGAACAGGCCGACCAGGTCGAAGCCGTCGGGATCGGGGCGAGGCAACGAAAGGTCGAGCACGCTGCCGTCGTCGCGCACGATCACGAGGCCGAGGATGTGGCGCGTCGTCGCGCCATGCTTGAAGCAGTGCGGGCCGCCGGAGTTCTCGCCGACGTTGCCGCCGATCGTGCACGCGGCCTGGCTCGACGGGTCGGGCGCGTAAAAGAGCCCGTGTTTCTCGACGGCGAGCGTGAGGTCGACGTTGACGACGCCGGCCTGCACCCGCGCGTACCGGTCGGCGACGTTGACCTCGAGCACGTCGCGCATGCGTGCGAAGCCGATCAGCGCGCCGCCTTCGACCGGCGTCGCCCCGCCGGAGAGTCCGGTGCCTGCGCCGCGTCCGACGACCGGGACTTTCTCGCGATGCAAGATGCGCATCGCACGCGCGCATTCTTCGGTCGTGCGTGGCAAGAGCACGACGTCCGGCTTCTGCCGCAGCAGCGCAAGCCCGTCGCACTCGTAGGCAAGCAGCCGCGTCGGATCCGCGATCACCCCCGCGGGCCCGAGCGCCTCACGCAGCTCCTCGAGGACCGCGGGCTTCATCCCTAGAAGTCGATGCGCTTGAGCCTTCCAATGCCCAGCGCCAGCACGAACACGATGAATCCGACCGTCGTCAGGATCGAGAACCACGCGTTGAACCGCCACGGCTCGTTCCAGCCAAAGTAGGCGTCGTAGTCTGCGCCCGTCATCTGCTGGGAGAGCGCGTCCTCGATGCGAATCGACGCGACGAACTTCTGCGCGTTGTTCTCCTGCTCGACGTCGCGCGCCCACGTGGCCTCGGCGTCGTAGTCGAGCGTCAGGATGCGCGAGTTGATCTGGAAGACCCAGCGTCTTCTCAGTCGCTTCTCGCCGCCGCGATCCTCGACCCACTCGAAGCGGTCCGTGTAGCGGCCGGAGATGTCGCCGCGCACGGGATCGACGCTCAACTCCTTGCGGAGCTTCTTCACCATCCCCGAGCGCGAGCCGATGACCTCCATGTCCTGACTGCGCAGCTTCCAGCTCGCTTCGCCCGACCCTTCGGGGTGCGGAGCGAGCCAAGTGAGGCCCTCACCTTCGAACGAGCTGCGCGGCTCGCGCTTGAAGCCCGGCGGCGGCTCGAGCACGTCGAGCCCAAGGTCGGCGTCGCGGAACTCCGGCGTCGCCTCGAAGCGCTTGCGCCAGCTCTTGGCCATGCGCGTGGCGTCGCGCGACTTCGGCGCGAGCACGTGGTACGCGGTCAGGCCCGTGCGCAGCATGCTGTACGCGGGGGATTCGTCGGCGTCCGGGACCGACTTCTCGGGATTGCGGGCGTAGTAGTCGGCCTCTTGCCGGTCGCCCGCCGCGATCGATTCCCATCCGGCGTGCAGGCCGCAGTTGACCGGCATGAAGACCAGCGTGAGCAGGATCGACGCGATCGCGTTGCGCGTGAAGACGCCGATGGTGCACGAGATCGCGTGGAAGATGGCGAAGCCGTAGACGAGCGTCACGATGCTCCACAGGAGCCCCGCGTCGAAGTACTGCGAGCTGACCGCGAGGCCGAGCGACGTGCCGCCGACCAGCACGAGCGCGAGCACGCCCACGAAGATCAGGCCGGCGACATAGCGCGACAGGAACAGCGCCGCCCGCGAGACGGGCTTGCTGAACACGACGTCCGCCGCGCCGCGCTCGAGCATCTGCGGCACGTAGAACGAGATCGCGGCGATGCCGAACACGAGGCCGAACTTGTCGGCGACCGAGTCGATCAACAGCGTCGCGATGTTCTGCAACAGGCCGTCGCGGAAGCCGGGCGGGAGCTGGGCTTCCCCGGCTGGCATCGGCGCCCCGCCGGAGCCGCGGAGCAGTCCGTCGGGAATCAAGTCGACGTAGCGCACGTCCCAGGCCCACAGGAACGAGATTTCCTGCTCGCCGAACTGGATCAGGAACGACAGCGCCACCGGCACCAGAAACAGCACCAGCAGGATGCGGAAGCCCAGGTTGTCGAGCACCTGGTAGAGCGCATCGAGGAACAGGCTCTTGGTGGTCGAGCGGTTCACGCGGGCTCCTTGCGCACGAGCTGGATGAAGGCTTGTTCGAGGTTGAGGCGGCGCGCCGTGATGCCGCGGATCGAGATGCGAGCGTTGCGCAGGCGGTCGACGCACTGGTCGAGTTCGGCGTCGGAGAGCTGCAGCTCGAAACCGTTGGGGAAGGCCTCGAAATTCGAGCCGAGCTCGCCGACGAGACTCGCGAGCAGCGGCGGCGCGGGCTCGAGCTCGAAGCGATAGCGGCCCGTGCGCGGCGTGAGCTCGGCGATCGAGCCTTCGCGCAGGATCTTGCCCTTGGCCATGATCACGACGCGGTCGCAGATCAGCTCGACTTCCTGCAAGAGGTGCGAGTTGAGGAACACCGTCGTGCCACGCTCCTTGAGGTTCTGCACGATCTGGCGCACCGCCGCGCGGCCGACCGGGTCGACGCCGTCGGTCGGCTCGTCGAGGATCACGAGGTCGGGCTCGTGGATCATCGCCTGCGCGAGCCCGATGCGCTGCGTCATGCCCTTCGAGTACTCGCGGATCTTGCGCCCCGCCGCGTCCCTCATGCCGACCTGCTCGAGCAGGTCCGGGATGCGCTGGCGCAGGTAGGCACGGTCGCGACCGCACATCATCCCGAACAGCTCGAGCATCTGGATGCCCGTGAGGTACTGCGGCAGGCGATGGCCCTCGGGCAAGTAACCCACGCGCATGCGCGCCTGCGCATCGCCGACGGGGCGGCCGAAGAGCTGCGCGTCGCCGCTCGTGCGACCGACGAGGCCGAGCAGGATCTTGACGAGCGTCGTCTTGCCGGCGCCGTTGGGGCCGAGCAGACCGAAGACCTGACCACGACCGACCTCGAGGCTGATGCCCTCGAGCGCGCGGAAGCCGCCGCCACCGAACATGCGG
This sequence comes from Planctomycetaceae bacterium, assembly GCA_013360535.1. GTDB lineage: Bacteria > Planctomycetota > UBA1135 > UBA1135 > F1-120-MAGs118. The sequence goes on along the minus strand of JABWBL010000241.1, from coordinate 635 downwards.
CCGCCGTACACCTTGGTGACGTCGCGGACCGAGACGATCGTTTCTGCCGTGGACATGGCGAGCAGCGTACCGACTACCCGCCCGCGATCGCGACTCGCGCCGCGCCGATCCAGCCCGCGGCGGGGCCGAGCGTGGCGCGCAGGAGCCGTACGTCCGGCGCGCGCCCGCCGTAGCTGCGTTCTTCGAGGCCTTCGCGGATGCCGTGTTCGAGCGTGTCGAGTGCGCCGGAGAAACCGCCACCGAACACGTACACGCGCAGGTCGAGCAGGCACAACACGGGGCCGAGCCCACGCCCGAGGTCGCGACCGATCTCGTGCATCAGCGCCTTCTCCGGCGCGTGGCCGTCGCGCGCACGTTGTGCGAGCAACACGAGGTCGCCCGGTTTCGTCGCAGGCAATCCGGCCGCGAGCGCGCGCCGCTTCGCCGCCGTTGCCGACGCGAGCGTCTCGACGCAACCCCGCTTGCCGCAGCCGCAGGGCGGACCTTCGGGATCGACGACGATGTGTCCCACTTCGCCCGCCATGCCCGCACCGGCGTACAACGCGCCGTTGAGGATCAGGCCGCCGCCGATGCCGGTGCCGAGCGTGACGACGAGCGCGTCGCGCTCGCCCCGGCCTGCGCCGAGCCACAGCTCG
>JABWBL010000240.1 GCA_013360535.1 Planctomycetaceae bacterium | reverse complement strand
GCTCCGCGAACGGCGCGTGGCCGACGACGCTGCCGACCGGCGGCATCGTCTCCACCGCGGCCATCGCCGTCCCGCCGGGCGCCACGGTCGCCGGCGTCAAGTTGATCGGCTTCCAGCACACCTGGAACACCGACGTGATGGTGACGCTGACCGACCCCGCCGGGGTCGAGCACCTGATCCTGCAGCGCGACAACGGCTCGAACTGCGCCGGCTGCGCCGACACCTACAACGGCGACTACACCTTCTCCGACCTGCCCGGCAGCCCCAACCTGCCCAACTGCGGCGTCGGCGCGATCGCGTCCGGCACCTACGTGCAGACCTTCGGCGCCTGGCCGACGGGCAGCGCGAACATCTTCAACACGCCGATCAGCACGATCCCCGCGATCTCCGGCACGTGGAAGCTCAACGTCTACGACTGGTGCATCGACTTCGACGACGGCTTCCTGACCGCTTGGGAGCTGTGCTTCGCCGCCCCGGCCGCCCCGGTGTCCTACTGCACCGCGGGCACGACGACCAACGGCTGCAACGCGACCATCAGCGCGAGCGCGAACCCGAGTGTCTCGCTCGCCAACGCCTGCACGATCTCCGTCACCAACGTCGAGGGCCAGAAGACCGGTCTCGTCTTCTACTCGATCACCGGCCGCGCGACCCTCGCCTGGAACGCCTCGAGCTTCCTGTGCGTCAAGGCGCCGACCCAGCGCTCGGGCCCCCAGTCCTCGGGCGGCACGGTGCTCGCCTGCGACGGCACGCTCTCGCTCGACTGGAACGCCTACCAGCTGAGCCACCCCACGGCCCTCGGCCAGCCCTGGTCCTCGGGGGACGTCGTGCAGGTCCAAGCGTGGTTCAGGGATCCGCCGGCCGGCAAGGCGACGAACCTGTCGAACGCGATCGAGATGACGTACGCGCCTTGAGCGCGCCGCGCGTCGGCCAGCTGGGCTGGCAGGCGCGGGCGAGAGTCCGGAATCGGGGTCGGTTTCCTCAGGGGAAGCCGGCCCCGGTCGCGTTCTTCAGGATCTTGGAGCTCCGCGCCCGGCCCCGGCCCGGCTCCGCACAATTCCGCAGACGCCTTCCCCCTCGAACGGAGACGCGGTGTAGGCTCAAAGGTGTCGAGCACCCCCGGGCGCGATCAGGACGTCGCGCTTACGTGCTCGTCACAGTCGTCCTCCTCTCAGGAAGCGGTGCTCCCATGATTCGTACGAGATTCCTTGCCACCACGGCGCTGTTCGCAGCCGTGGCCCTCACCCAAGCCGCGTCGGCGCAGTGCGTCGGCGGAGGCGCCTCCGGCCTGATCCCCGCCAGCGGCACCGGCGGCGGCGGCGCGTTCCCCGGAACCCTGCCTCCCAGCCCGATGGTCTCGACCCTCGCCGTCACCGTGCCCGGTGGCGCGACGGTGCTGAAATCGCTCAAGCTCATCGGCACCAGCCACACGTGGCTCGGTGACCTTCAGTTCGTGCTGCAGAACCCTGCGGGCGGGCTCTACAACGTCTACTGCGGCCAGACCGGCGCGGGCAACATCGACCTCGGCGGAGACTACGAAATCGTCGACCTCATCGCGGCGGCCCCGGCCTGGGCGTCGGGTGGCAACCCGGTGGCGAACGGCACGTACTCGCAGGACTACGGCTCGTTCGTGAACGGCTCGGCCGGCATCAACAACACTCCGCTCGAGCAGATTCCGATCTCCAGCGGAACGTGGACGCTCTACGTGTACGACTGGGCCGGTGGTGACGTCGGCGCCGTGACGAGCTGGGAGCTCTGCTTCGGCCAGCCGACGCCTCCGCCGCCGCCGCCGCCGCCGCTGCTCTGCACGTCCAACGGCACGGGCGCCGGCGCGGTCCCCGCGAGCGGCACGGGTGGCACCGGCGGCGCCTTCCCGGGCACCTTCCCGGCGACGCCCTACTCCAACACCTACAACGTGACGGTGCCCAGCGGCGCCTCGACGCTCGAGGCCGTGCAGTTCGACTTCGTGACCCCGCACACGTGGGTCGGCGACCTGCAGTTCGTCCTCACCGACCCCTCGGGCGTCGGCCACAACATCGTCTGCCGCCCGCTCGGCAACTGCGACCTCTCGGGCAGCTACACGATCCGCACCAGCGGTGTGGCCTCGATCAGCGGCTGCAACGGCGGCACCGTGCTCAACCCCGGCGAGTACAACCAGTTCTTCGGCACGTGGCCGACGGGCACGAACAACGTCTTCAACACGCCGCTCAACACGATCCCGGTCGTCTCGGGCAACTGGACGCTGACGATCTACGACTGGGCCGGTGGTGACGTCGGCGCCCTGGGCGACTGGAGCCTGTGCTTCGCCGGCTCCGCCGGTCCCGTGGCCTACTGCACGGCCGGCACGACCACGAACGGCTGCACGGCGGACATCGCGGCCTCGGCCAACCCGAGCGCCTCGGCGGCCAACGCCTGCAACATCACGGTCACGGACGTCGAAGGCCAGAAGTCCGGCCTGATCTTCTACTCGATCTCGGGCCAGCTCAGCCTCGCGTGGAACGCCACCAGCTTCCTGTGCGTCAAGGCTCCGACGCAGCGCTCCACCACCCAGACCTCGGGTGGCACGGTCGGCGCCTGCGACGGCGTCCTCTCGCTCGACTGGAACGCCTTCCAGGCCGCCAACCCGACGGCGCTGGGCAACCCGTTCAGCGCGGGCAACAAGGTGCAGGTCCAGGCGTGGTTCCGCGACCCGCCGGCCGGCAAGGCGACGAACCTCTCCAATGCGATCGAGATGACGTACGCCCCGTGATCGCGGACGGACCTGGCCAGCACTCCTGACGGATCACGCTGACAGGTTGGAATCGTGCGGGGCCGGTCGCCTTGTTCAGGCGGCCGGCCCCGCGGCATTTGATCCAGATTGCGGACGGCGCGTGGGCCCAAGGCGCGTCGAGACAAAGCGGAAACCGGCCTCCCCGGACCCCGCAAAAGGGGGTAGTCTCGAAAGAGCCGCGTGAGGGTCGGCTCCCGTGACGAGCCTCGGCCCACGCGCGTTTCCCCACATCAGGACCCTCTCACCATGATTCGTTCTTCGTCCTTCGCCGTGCTCGCCGCTCTCGCGGCGATCACACTCCCCCAGACGGCGGCGGCCCAGTGCATCCCCGGCGGCCCCGGCGGCGCACTTCCCGCAACCGGCACCGGTGGCGGCGGCACGTTCTCGACCGTGCTGCCCCCGTCGCCGTTCCAGCAGTCGCTCGCCGTCACCGTGCCCGCGGGCGCGACCGTGCTCAAGTCGGTCAAGCTCAACGGCGTCACCCACACGTGGGGTGGCGACATGCAGTTCGTGCTGCAGAACCCCGCCGGCGCGAAGTTCAACATCCTGTGCGGCATGAGCACGGACCCGAGCACCGACTTCGCTGGCGACTACGAGATCGTCGACCCGATCCTGCTCGCGCCTTCGATCTGGGCCACGGGCGCCGTCGCTCCGTCGGGCACGTACACGCAGGATTTCGGCACGTACGTGAGCGGCAACAACGGCATCTCCAACACCGCGATCGAATCGATCCCGATCTCGAGCGGCACGTGGACGCTGTACGCCTACGACTGGGTCAGCAGTGACTCTGGAGCCCTGACGAGCTGGGAACTGTGCTTCGGCCTGCCGAGCAGCGCCCAGCCGCCGGCGTCGGCCCCGACGCTGATCGCGCCGATCGCCAACACGATCGTGCTCCCGCCGGTCAACTTCAGCTGGAACGCGGTCAACGGCGCCACGAGCTACGACCTCGAGCTCGACGGCAACCTGACGACGGGTGTCGCTTCGCCCTACGTGGTCCCGACGCTCGGCGCCGGTGCCCACACGTGGCGTGTCCGCGGCGTCAACAGCGTCGGCAACGGCCCCTGGTCGTCGATCGAGAACTTCGGCGTTCCGCCGCCGATCCCGACCCTGAACTGCCTCGCGGGTGGCGCTCCGGCGGCCGCCTTCCCGGCCACGGGCTCCGTCGACGGCACGTTCGGCGTCACGCTGCCCACGGGCGAGCTCACCTCGTCGGCCACGATCGTGATTCCTCCGGGCAACACGATCGCCGCCGTCAAGCTGATCGGCCTGACCCACACCTGGAACACCGACGTCATGGTCGTGCTCCAGGACCCGGCCGGCACCGACCACCTCATCCTGCAGCGCGACAACGCGTTCCTCTGCGGTGGCTGCTCGGACGACTTCGGCGGTGACTACACGATCACCAGCTACGCCGCCCCGGCGTTCCCCACCTGCGGCTCCGGCACGATCCCGTCGGGCACGTACCTCCAGGACTTCGGCCTGTGGCCGAACGGTGGCGCCGGCCTGCAGAACACGCCGATCGCCTCGATCCCGGCGCTCTCGGGCACCTGGACCCTGAAGGTCTACGACACCTGCACGGCGGCCGACTTCGGCTTCCTCAACGCGTGGGAACTGTGCGTCACCGGTCCGGTCGCGCCCGTCGCGTACTGCACGGGTGGCACCACGACGAACGGCTGCGTCGCCGCGATCAGCGCCAACGCGAACCCGAGCGTCACGGCCGCCAACGCCTGCAACATCTCGGTGGCGAACGTCGAAGGCCAGAAGTCGGCCCTGATCTTCTACTCGATCACCGGCCAGGCCGCGGTCGCGTGGAACGCCTCGAGCTTCCTGTGCGTGAAGGCCCCGACGCAGCGCACCGGCACCCAGACCTCGGGTGGCACGGTCAACACTTGCACGGGCACCCTGTCGCTCGACTGGAACGCCTTCCAGGCCGCCACCCCCGGCGCGCTCGGCAACCCCTGGTCGGCGGGCGACACGGTTCAGGTTCAGGCGTGGTTCCGCGACCCGCCGGCTGGCAAGGCCACGAACCTGTCGAACGCGATCGAGATGACGTACGTCCCGTGATTGCGTGAGCGTGTCAGCCTCGCGCTGACTTCGCTCCAAACTCTTCGAGGCCGGTCGCAGTTCGCTGCGGCCGGCCTCGATGCTTTTGCGGCGCGTTCCGAAATTCGCGTCGCTTCAGGTGCGGCGCCTGGGGCGGCGCTCCGCGGGAGCGTTCCAGGGATCGTCGGGCCACGAGTGGCGCGGGTAGCGGCGGCGCAGCTCGGCGGCGACGAGTGGATAGGTGGTGTCCCAGAAACTGCGCAGATCCTCGGTGATTTGCTGGGGTCGATGGTTGGGCGCGAGCAGGTGCATGAGGACGCCGATGCGGCCGGCGGCGACGCGCGGGGTTTCGGCGAGGCCGAAGAGTTCCTGGATGCGAGCGGCGAGCACCGGAGCCTTGCCGGGCTCGTAGACGAGGCGGATCTCGCTGCCCGAAGGCACGCGCAAGCGTTCGGGAGCTTCGCGTTCGATCGTCTGGAGCTGGCGGTGGTCGAAACGCGCGCGAGCGAAGTCGAGCCACGGCGCGCGGCGCAGCTCGTCGAACGTGCGGCGGCCTTCGCACAGCTCGGGCAGGAGCTCGCGCAACGACTCGCGGGTGAGCTCGGGCAGCGCGAGGTCGGGCATCCACTGGCGCAGGCAGGTCACACGGCGCACGAAGTCCCACAGCTCGTCGTCGTCGGGCGGCAGCACACGCTCGAGGCGCGTGGAGGCGGCGAGAGCGAGCGCGCGAGCGGCGTCGGCGGGCTCGGGCACGCCAGCCTGCGACTCCTCGAGCACGAGGTCGTCGAACTCGGTGCGCTTGAGCGCGAAGACGCGCTCCTTCTCGTCGTCGAAGATCGCCACCGTGCTGGTGCGCAGGCGCTCGCGATCGAGCCAGGCTTCGTCGACGGCCGACGCGATGCGCACGAGCGCTTCGGCACGTTCACCGCGCGCGCCCGCGTCGAGATCGAGGCACAGAAACAGCGGAGAATCCGCGACGGAACTCTCCTCGGCGAGCGCGACGCCGCGGCCGCCGGCCATCACGCCGCGGCGTCCCTTGGGCTCGCGACGGCGCGCGAGACGGTCAAAAAAAACCACAAGCAA
>JABWBL010000239.1 GCA_013360535.1 Planctomycetaceae bacterium | reverse complement strand
GACGCTGGGCTTGGGCAGCGGATGCAGCACGCCCGCCTCGTCGCGGTTGAACTGCATGAAGACCAGGTTCCAGATCTCGATGTAGCGGTCGCCGTCGGCATCGGGCGAACCCGGCGAGCAGGCCGGAGTAGAGCGGCGGCCAGAGGACGTAGGGCTCGTCGTCGACGCCTCTCCAGCCGCGGCCTTCGAGCAGGCTTGCGGCCGCAGCGAGGTGCTGGGCGCCGTCGAAGTCGAGTCCCGGCCCGTGCGGGGCGGTGCGGACGAGCAGGTACGCGACGGCGGCGAGCGCTGCGAGCAACGGAACCAGCCAGACCGGCAAGGGGAAGCGCAGTTGCGGGCCCGGATCCAATCTGGAGCAGCTTACTCGCCCCTCCACACGGTCGGACCCGTGTAAAAGCGCCGGACTATCTATGCGGCCTGTCCGGTCCGTACCATGCTCGCCGTACGCGGTGGCCCCAAGGACTCCCCCCAAGCCGCCCCAACCACCACAAGATCCCCGTCGAACGGGGACCCCAGAAAGGATCGTGCATGTTGTTCTCTCTCCGCGCCGCGACGCTCTCGCTCGCCGGCATCGTCGCCCTGGTCGCGCCGGCCGTCGCCAGCGAAGGCTGGATCGCCGACTTCGACGAGGCCGTGAAGATCGCCAAGGCCGAGAAGAAGGACCTGTTCGTCGACTTCACCGGTTCGGACTGGTGCGGCTGGTGCAAGAAGCTCGACGCCGAAGTCTTCTCGCACGAGCAGTTCCTCACGGCGGCGAAGAAGAGCTTCGTGCTGGTCGCGCTCGACTTCCCGCGCGACGAGGCCATCAAGGCCAAGGTGCCCAACCCCAAGCGCAACGACGAGCTCTCGAAGAAGTACAACATCGAAGGCTTCCCGACGCTGCTCCTGATGACCGCCGATGGCGAGGTCTTCGGCCAGATGGGCTACATGCCCGGTGGCCCGGAAGCGTTCGTGCCGGCGATGGACGAGCTCGTCAAGACGGGCAAGAAGGAACTCTCGGACGCGAAGGTGCTCGTCGAGGCCTTCACCCAGGCCGAAGGTGACGCGAAGCTCGCCGCCTGGGACAAGCTCGCCGAGGGCCTCGAAGGCGCCAAGGAAGGCAGCGTCGCCGCCAAGCTCTACGTCGCCTCGATCCGTGCGGCCATGGAGTTCGACAAGGACAACAAGGGCGGCCGCAAGCTGCGCGCGGTCAAGCTGCTGCTCAAGTCGGGCAACGGCGACGACGCGACCTTCGCCGCCGGTCGTGAGCTCGACCCCAAGAACGAGAACGGCCTGCTCGAGCTGTGCGTCAAGGCGCAGTTCAACTCGGTGCGCGATGACGACGGCGCGAAGGCGGCCCTCACCGCTCTCGACGCCCTCGCGGCGGCCGGTCCGATCAAGGACAAGGCCGTGGCCTTCGACCTGCACGTGACCGCGGCCTACTGGTGCTCGCAGTTCCTGAACGACTCCGATCGCGCCAAGAAGTACGCGGCCAAGGCCAAGGAGATCGGCACGGACGACGCGCGCGCCCTCGAGTTCCTCGACTCGATCCTCAACGGCTGAGAACTCGGCGTCTCCGACGCGAACGCGGCCCCCGGCGAGCGAGAGCGCGCCGGGGGCCGCTCGCGTTCCGATAGACTTCGCCACTGACGATGGAGCGCGCCGACAGCCGGAAGTCCTGGGCCAGCGGGGCCGCCGTCGGGCTCGCGATCGTCCTCGCGCTCACGCTGAGCTGGCGTGCGACGGGGCTGTATGGCCTCGGCGTCGACGGCGACGCGGCGTGGACCTTGTCGGCGGGTTCGAGCCTCGCGCAGGGCGGCGGGCTCGTGACGTGCCTCGGAGAAGTGTTTTCGCTGTGGCCACCGCTCTATCCGCTGTCGATGGCGGCGCTCGAGACGGTCGGGCTCGACGTGCTCGGAAGCTTGCGCGTGTTGCAACTCATCGCGCTCGCGCTTTCGATCGCGCTCGCCGCACGGCTCGCATGGAACCTGTCGGGCTCGCACGTCGCCGCGGTGGCGACCGCCGGTTCGCTCGCGCTCTCGACGCGGATGCACGAGTACACGGTGCAGGTCGTGAGCGAGAGTTTCTTCCAGCCGCTCGTGCTCGGCAGCTTGCTCGTGGCCCTCGCGCTCGCGGAGCGTTTCACGCGCGGCCGATTCGTGGCGCTCGTCGTGTTGAGCGCGCTCGCGTGCCTCCAGCGTTACCTCGGGGTCGCGCTCGTCGCGTCGATTGCGCTGTTTTTCGTCGTGTCGCCGTCGTGGGGGAGTTTCGTGTCGCGCCTCAAGCGTGTCGCGGCCTTCGGCGCGCTCGCGCTCGCTCCGCTCGCGCTGTGGTTCCTTCGCAATCGACTGGTCGAGGACAAGTGGACCGGCGGGCGCGACGAGACGCCGGTGAGCCTTGGCGAGGCGCTGCAAGCCGCGTGGGGGACGCTCGTCGGCTGGGCCGGCCCCGCGCACTTGCCTGCGAGCGTCGGGGGGATCTTCGTGGTCGTGGGAGCGTTGCTGCTCGCGGGATTCACGCTGCGCCAGCCGCAAGCGCGCCGCGCGGTCCTCCTGCTCGTGCTCTTCAGCGCCGTGTACGTGACGCTGCTCGTCGGCATGGCCGCGAACGTCGTGATCGATCCGATCGGCGATCGCCTGATGCTCCCGCTCTTGCCCGTGCTCGTCGCGCTCGTGTGGAGCGCGCTGCTCGGCACTTGGCGCACGCCGACTTGGCTCGCGGGTGCGCTCGTCGCCGCCTTCTGGCTCGACGCGCTGCCGCGCACGGCGGAACGGATCGATTTCTGGCGCCGCGAAGGTGCCGGCGGGTTCCACACGCGCCTGTGGCAAGAACATCCCGTCACGCTCGCGCTGCGCGAGGTCGAGCTCGTGCAGCCCATCTGGTCGAACGGAGCGGAACTCGTGTGGCTCGAACGCGGCGAACGCGCGCATTTCCTGCGCGGCGGCGCGAAGGCCTGGGAGCGTGCGGCGAAAGAGAGCGCGGCCGCTGGTGGTGGCACGCTTCTGTGGTTCCAGGACAAAGGCCGTCCGGCGGCGAACCTCGACGCGCTCGAGGCCCACGTGCAAGTGCGCGAGCTCGTGAAGGTGCCCGACGGCCTGCTGTTGCGCCTCCAACCGCGCCCGTGACCCCAAACGCCGCGAAAAGCCGCCTCGTGCGCGCTAGAGTGCTCGGCCTCGCCCCTTGAAGGCGAACCCTCCATGAGCACTCCCAACGAATCGTCTCCGGCCCCCGAGGCCGCTCACTTCATCGAAGAACGGGTCCTCGCCGACCGCGCCAGCGGCAAGCACGGCGGCAAGCTGCACACGCGCTTTCCCCCCGAACCCAACGGCTACCTGCACATCGGCCACGCGAAGTCGATCTGCCTGAACTTCGGCCTCGCGCAGCGTTTTGGCGGCCTCACGAACCTGCGTTTCGACGACACGAACCCGACCACGGAAGAGGTCGAGTACGTCGAGTCGATCCAGCGCGACGTGAAGTGGCTCGGCTTCGACTGGGACGAGCGCCTGTTCTTCGCCTCGAGCTTCTTCGGGCAGATCTACGCCTGCGCGGAAGAGCTCGTGCAGAAGGGCCTCGCGTACGTGTGCGACCTGGGGCCCGAGGACATGAGCCGTTACCGCGGCTCGCTGACCGCGCCGGGCACCGACAGCCCGTTCCGCAGCCGCTCCGTCGCGGAGAACCTCGACCTGCTGCGCCGCATGAAGGCGGGCGAGTTCAACGAGGGCTCGCACACGCTGCGCGCGAAGATCGACATGGCGAGCCCCAACTTCAACCTGCGCGACCCGGTGCTGTACCGGATCCTGAAGAAGCCGCACCACCGCACGGGCTCGACGTGGTGCATCTACCCGACCTACGACTACGCGCATCCCTTGTGCGACGCGTTCGAGGGCATCACGCACTCGATCTGCACGCTTGAGTTCGAGAACCACCGCCCGCTGTACGACTGGGTGCGCGACAACTGCACGGTGCCCGCGAAGCCGGAGCAGATCGAGTTCGCGCGCCTCAACCTGACCTACACGGTGCTCTCCAAGCGCAAGCTGCTGCGCCTCGTCAACGAGAAGCGCGTGTCGGGCTGGGACGATCCGCGCATGCCGACGCTGACGGGCCTGCGGCGCCGCGGCTACACGCCGGAGGCGATCCGCACGTTGTGCGAGCGTGTCGGCGTCGCGAAGTTCAACTCGACCGTCGAGGTCGTGCAGCTCGAGAACGCGTTGCGCGACGACCTCAACAAGCGTGCGCCGCGGGCGATGGCCGTGTTGCGCCCGCTCGAGCTCGTGATCGAGAACTGGCCCGCGGGCACGACCGACGAGCTCGACGCCGTCAACAATCCCGAGGACCCTGCCGCCGGCACGCGCAAGGTGCCGTTCGGCCAGCGGCTCTTCATCGAACGCGACGACTTCCGCGAGGATCCGCCGAAGGATTTCTACCGCCTCGGCCCCGGCCGCGAGGTGCGGCTGCGCTACGCGTTCTTCGTCACGTGCACGGGCTTCGACAAGGATCCCGCGACGGGTGAGGTCACGCGCGTTCGTTGCACCTACGATCCGGCGACTCGCGGCGGCAACGCGCCCGACGGCCGCAAGGTGAAGGGCACGATCCATTGGGTGCCGGCCGAGCAGGCCGTGCGCGCCGAGGTGCGGCTCTACGACCACCTGTTCGCGGCGGAATTCCCCGAGGACGTTCCGGAAGGCACGGATTTCCTCGTCAACCTCAACCCGCGCTCGCTCGAGGTCGTCGCGGACGCGGCGCTCGAGCCGCTGCTCGGCACGGCGGCGGCGGGCTCGCGCTGGCAGTTCGAGCGCCACGGCTACTTCTGCGCCGACGAGCAGGATTCGCGGCCGGGCAAGCCGGTGTTCAACCGCTCGGTGTCGCTGAAGGACTCGTGGGCGAAGATCGAGAAGCGCCAGGGCGGGAGCAGCGACGGCAAGCCGCAGGGGGGCAAGCCGGGCAAGGGCGACAAGGGCGGCAAGCCCAAGGCGCCCTGAAGGCCGTCCAAGCTCCACTTTCGAGACTGCGGCGGGCTTCCCGGAGGTGTCAGCCCCTGGGAGCCCGCCGTTCGTTTGAGGCCCGCTCGAATCGCGTCGATCTTGGGGCCGGAGCGCGCCGTCGCGAGGCTCGTTCCTCACCTTGCGCAACGTCCTCATCCTCGGCTCGGGCCGCAGCGGCACGAGCATGGCCGCCGGCACTCTGGCGCAGGCCGGGTGGTTCGTCGGTTCGCGGCCCTACGCGCCGCGCTCGTCGAACCCCAAGGGCTTCTTCGAGTCCGCGGACGTCAACGGCACGAACGAGCTGCTGCTCTCCGGCGTCGTTCCGGCCTCCGAAGGCCTGCGCGCGTGGCAACGTTGGCTCGCGTGCCTGCCCGAGGGCGTCGAGTGCGCGAGCTCGCCGCGCGCGGAACGCTGGATTCGCCGGCTCGTCGCGCACGAGCCCTTCTGCTTCAAGGACCCGCGCTTCGCTTACACGCTGCCCGTGTGGCGCCCGCATCTGGGCGACGCGGGGCTGGTGTGCATCTTCCGCGACCCGGCCGTCACCGCGCGCAGCATCCTGAAGGAATGCGGGCAGGAGGACTACCTCGCGAGCGTCGCGATGAGCTTCGAGCGCTCGCTCGCCGCGTGGAACGCGCTCTACCGCCGCATCCTCGACGTCCACTCGAAGGAGGGCGACTGGCTCTTCCTGCACTACGAGCAGGTGCTCACCGAAGCCGGGCTCGCCCAGCTCGAACGATTCGTCGGTGCGCCAGTTTCGCGCGATTTTCCCGAGGAAACGCTGCGCCGCACGCAGAGCGACGAACCTGTGCCCGACGAGCTCGCGCGCACGTACGAAGAGCTTTGCGAGCGCGCAAGTCACCCGGCCGGGACGCGCGCACGCTCCTCCGTCACGGTTGCACGCGAGTTCGCGCCGCACAGCGTGCTCGCGCGCGCGCTCGAACTCGTGGCGCGGCGGCGGCGCGGAACGAC
>JABWBL010000238.1 GCA_013360535.1 Planctomycetaceae bacterium | reverse complement strand
CAGCGGCACGATGCCGAGCGGCGAGGCGAGTTCCGCGCGCCCCGCGAGCACGTCGATGTGCACGGGCGGCAGTCCGGCGAGCGCGGCGAGCAGCAGGGAGGGCAGCATCGTCGCTGGTATCGGAAACGCGCAGGCCACGATCCGAGCGCCGCGCGGCGAACGAGCGCCCGGCCCGAGCCGTGTGGAAGGAGTTTCCGTGCTTCCCGGCGAACTTGGGCGCTCAACCGGCGACGCAGCGCCGCAGGAGCTCCGCCCGCAGGCGGTCGCGCTCGGTCGGATCGACCAGCTTGGCCGAGACGCGGCGCTCGGCGAGCACTTGCAGGTGCGCCTTCTGGATCTGCACGCGCAGCCGCGAGAGCACGGCCAGGTCGATCGAACGATCGAGCCCGAGCACGCAGCCCAGCCGCAGGCTCGACAGGTGCGCGAGAGCCGCGTCGGTGGTCATCGCGCGCGAGGTGCGCAGGAGCCCGAGCGAGCGCTGCACGCGGTCGGAGAGCTCGCTCTTGCGCTCGCGCAGGAGCTCCTCGCGCACGGTGCGTTCGAAACGGATCACGGCCGGCACGAGGTCGCCGAGCTCCGCCACCAGGGCCTCCTCGCTGCGGCCGAGCGTGATCTGATTCGAGATCTGGTAGAAGTCGCCGACGGCGCGCGAGCCCTCGCCGTACAGGCCGCGCACCGCGAGTCCGGTGCGTGTCGCGGCGGTGAAGACCTTCTCGATCTCGCTCGGCACCAGCGCCAGCGCCGGCAGGTGCAGCATGACCGAGGCGCGCAGGCCCGTGCCGACGTTCGTCGGGCAGGCGGTGAGGTAGCCGTACTGGCGGCTCGCGGCGTAGCGCACGCGTGCCTCGATCTCGCGGTCGAGCGCGACGGCGCGCTCCCACGCGCGCTGCAGCTCGAGCCCGCTCTCCATCGACTGCAACCGCAGGTGGTCCTCCTCGTTGACCATCACCGACAGGTGCTCGTCGTCGCTGAACGCCACCGCGCGTCCGGGCTGCGCCGCGTGCTCCTCCGAGCTCGGCGCGAGGTCGCGGCTGACGAGGTAGCGCTCGCGCAGGAAGAGCCGCAGCACGTCGTCGGATTCCGAGATGCCGACCCAGTGCATGTGGCCGCCGACGGCGAAGTCGCCGAGCAGCGGATGCAGGCGCTCGCACAGCTCGCGCGCCCGCTCCGGAGTGAGCTTGGGCACGAACGGGAAGTCCTCGACATTGCGCGCGAGCCGCACGCGGCTCGACACGACCACGTCGGAGTCGGCGCCGCGCGGCACGAGCCACGAGGCGAGACGATCGGCGAAACGGACGGGATCGAACGAGGGCGTCGGCGCCATGGAAGGCCCACAGGCTAGCGCGGGAACGGCCCGCCGAGCCAGCGCCACGTCAGGACGTCGCGCGAGGGCGCAGCCAGCGTCCCGTTCTTCGCGCTGTCCGTCAGCGTCCGCCGGTGAAGAACCGCAGGAGGCTCTTCCAGCGGCTGGAGAGCTCGCGTTGCTGCTCGTCGTAGACGAGCTCCCGCTGCGCGAGCAGTTCCTCGAGTCCGCGCAACTTCTCGCGCGTGTCAGCCAGTTCCTTCTCCGCGACCGCGCGCGCCTGTCTCGAACGCTCGAGCTCGGCCTCGAGCCGCTCGATGCCAGTTCCAGCCCGAGCCTCCGCGAGTGCCTTCTGCGCCGCCTCCAGCTGCGCGACGGACCACTTGCGCCCATTCTCGCTCGACTGGTACGCCGCGAAGATGTGCTCGTAGCGCTCCTGCGCCTTGGCGAGCTGCTCCTTCGTGTGCTCCGCGCCCTTCTGCCACGCGTCGCCCTGCTCCTTGTACGAGGCGATCACACGCTCGAGCTCGCCGCGCACGCTGAGCCACCACGTGCGCTCGCGGTCGAAGTGCACGAGCTCTGCCGTCATGTCGAACGTCTGGCGCAGCGCACCCGCGGGCGCGACCGGAGCGTCGAGCAGCTCCTCCGCCTTCGGACAACGTGCGTCGCCGATCGCGGCCACGATCACGTGCCGGTAGACCGGCTCGGCGTGGTCCGAGGCGTACAGCGACTCGTTGTAGAAACGCTGGAAATCCCGGGCGATCGGGCGCAGCGCCGGGTCGTAGTCCATGTACATCGCCAGGCACTGCAGCACGAGCCAGCGGTCGAGGTTGCCGTGCGGGATCGAGACGACGCGCGCGCCACTCGCCTCGAGCTGGCGCTCCGTGCGCGCGCGGTCGGGCAGGCCGTTGTGCAAGTGCTCGTCGAGGTAGCGGTGCCGTTCGCCGAGCTTCTGCTCGAGGAACTTCTGCAGCAGCGCCTCCGCCTCCTCGACGCGCGGATGGGCGTACGGACCCGCGAGGATCACCCACTTGCGCGACACGCGCCGCACTTCGCCGACGAAAGCCTCGCGCAGCGGCACGGGCACGTGCTCGAGCGTGTCGAAGGCGCACACGGCGTCGAAGGACGCGTCCTGGAACGGCAACCGGCTGCCGTCGCCGAGCACCAGCCCCGGACTCGCGCTCGGCTCGACGTCGACCAGATCGATGCGCGCGTCGCCGAGGAACTGGCGCAGCACTGCCGTGCGTCCGCCGACGTCGAGCACGCGCAACGGCGGCCCGTCTCCGCGCAACTGGCGCAGCAGGTCGCTGACCAGCCGATAGCGCTGGTACTGGTCGAACGGCAGCCCGAGCACTTCGGCGTTCACGCCTTCGACTCCAGCGACTGCGTGCCCGACGGCCCGCGGCGCTCGATCGTCCAGCGCGACGGGATGTACACGAGGCCGTGCTGCGCGCGCTCGACGTCGATCACCTCGAACGTCAGCACGTGCTCGCGGTGGTCGATCGCCGTCGGCGCAGCCTTCGAGTGGTCGTACAGGAACAGCGTCAGGTAGTACTGGCCGTGCTGCAGCGGCATGCGGTCGACGTGGATCTCGACCTCGCCCTCGTCCCCGGCCTTCACCGCGCCGAGCTCGAGCGGTTGCTTGCGCCAGTGGTGGTTGGAGCCGTTGAGGTACGTGCCGTCCGTGCGGTACAGGCCGACGCCGAAGACGGGATTGGGCGTGTCGCGGTGCGCGATCCAGCGCATGCGGATCGAGTACGGCCGCTCCGTCTGGATCACGTGCGTCACCTGCCGCTGCTCGTCGAGCATCTCGACCGCGAGCACCTCGACCTCGCCCGAGCCCCAGCGCGGGTACTCGCTGCCCTTGCGGCTCACCGCCGACAGCCGCTCGTTGCCGCGCGCCTTCGCGCGCTTCAAGTACGTGTCGGCGACCTTTTCGGCCGTGCCCTGCTCGAGCACGCGCCCCTGGTCCATCAGCACGACCCACTTGCACATCGACTTGACCGCGCCCATGTCGTGGCTGACGAACACGATCGTCTTGCCACGCTCGCGGAACTCGTTGAGCTTGTTGGTGCACTTGCCGCGGAAGTGCTCGTCGCCGACCGAGAGCGCCTCGTCGATGATCAGGATGTCGGGATCGACGCTCGCCGCCACCGAGAAGCCCAGGCGCACGTACATGCCGGAGCTGTAGGTCTTGACGGGCCGATCGATGAACTCGCCGAGCTCGCTGAAGTCGACGATGCCCTGGAAGCGCTCGGCCGTCTCCTCGGGCGTCATGCCGAGCACCGCGCAGTTGAGGCGGATGTTCTCGCGACCCGTGAACTCCGGATGGAAGCCGGCGCCGAGCTCGAGCAGCGACGCGACGCGCCCCTTGACCTCGACCTTGCCCGTGGTCGGGATCGTGATGCCCGTGAGCAGCTTGAGCAGCGAGCTCTTGCCCGCACCGTTCTCGCCGATGATGCCGACCGTGCTGCCGTGCGGGATGTCGAGGTAGACGTTGCGGACCGCCCAGAACTCCTCGTAGCGCCGCGTGCGGAACAGCACGTCCCACATGCGGTGGATCGGCTTCTTGTAGATCTGGTAGCACTTCGACAGGTCCTCGGCGTAGATCGCGCTCGTGCTCTCGCGACCGCCGCGTGCGCCCGTTCCGGCCTGTCCACCCGTGTTCTGCTCGTGCATGGCGGGCCTCAGAGCATGTCGGCGAAGCGCCGCTTGTTCTTGAAGAAGAAGCGCGTCCCGAGGAACAGCGCGAGGAACGCCACGAGCGCGAGCTTGCCCAGCGCGAGCGCATCCGGCCAGCCGCCGAACAGCACGATCTCGCGGTAGCTCTGGACCACCCACGCCATCGGGTTGCAGTCGACGATCCAGCCGAAGCCGCGGTCGCGCACGAGCGACTCGGGGTAGAAGATCGGCGTGCCGAACATCCACACGGTGATCAGCGCCGAGACGAAGTGCCCGACGTCGCGCAGGAGCAGGTTCATCGTCGAGAGGAGGAATCCCAGCCCGACGGAAAAGCCCAGATGGAGCGCGACGAGGAGCGGGAGCGCGACGATCGACAGCCCGAACTGGAACGGCCGGAAGTCGGGCTCGCCGGCCTCGAGCACGTGCCCCACCGGCGTGGGATCCGCGATCGGGAAGGCGTAGCCGAAGAGCAGCACGCCGACCACGACGAAGGCGAGGCCGATGCCCATGTTGAAGAGCGCCGACACGCCGATGTAGCTCGGCAGGATCTCGCTGGGAAACACGGTCTTCTTGATCAGGTTGCCGTTCTCCACCAGCGTGTTGGTGCAGCGCGAGATGATCTCCGCGTGGCAGCCCCACACGATGATGCCGAGGTACATCATCAGGATGACCTGCGAGTTCGGCTGGTAGTCGCTCCAGCGGCTCTTGAGCACCCAGTTGAACACGAACGTGTACGTCGCGAGGCTCAGGAGCGGGTTGACGAGCGACCAGAACAGGCCGACGGTCGAGCCGATGTAGCGTCCGCGCAGGTCCTTCTCGACGAAGTTGCTCACCAGTGGCCGGTGGGCCGCGAGCGACCGGAAGAGCTCGACCACGTAGCGCATCAGATGATCCGCTTGCCCATCGCCGAGAGCACGAGCTGCACGGCGAACTCGGCCGTCTTGTTGCGCTCGTCGAGGATCGGGTTGATCTCGGCGATCTCGAGCCCGAGCAGCTTGCCCGAGTCGAAGGCGTGCTCCATCACGAGGTGCGACTCGCGCAGGTCGGTGCCACCCGCGACCGGTGTGCCGACGCCCGGAGCGACGCTCGGATCGGTGCCGTCCATGTCGAACGACAGGTGGAAGCCGACCGTGCCGTCGGTCGCGATCGCGAGCGCGCGGCGCATGATCTCGTTCATGCCCCACATGTCGATGTCGCGCATCGTGAAGACCTTGACGCCGGTCGACTTGATCTCCTCGCGCTCGTACTGGTCGAGGTCGCGCACGCCGACGATCACCGCGTTGCGCGGCTCGACCATCGGCACGACGTCGCCGATGCCGACGAGCTCCGGCGCGCCGCGCCCGAGGATCGACGCGCACGGCATGCCGTGGATGTTGCCCGACGGCGAGGTGTCGGGCGTGTTCATGTCGCCGTGCGCGTCGAACCAGATCAGGCCAATGCGCTGGTTGCGGCGGTAGTGGTAGGAGCTCATTGCCGCGACCGTTCCGATCGCGATCGAGTGGTCTCCGCCGATGACGACCGGGAACGCGCCGTCCTCGAGCACCCGTTCGACCTTGACGCGCAGGCGCTGGCAGGTGCGCGCGATCTCGTGCAGGAAGCGCGCCTTGGGATTGCGCGGCTCGCGCGACTCCGGCGCGGGCACGGCGAGGTTGCCGCGGTCCTCGTAGGCGAGGCCCAGGCGCTTGAGCCCCTCCTCGAGCCCGGCGATGCGGATCGCGCTCGGCCCCATGTCGACGCCGCGGCGGCCCCCGCCGAGGTCCATCGGAACCCCGATCAACGCCACTCGGTTCACCACGTCGTTGCCCCCGCCGTTCGTGCGTTGCGCGCCTTCATCAGTGTGTCCTCTGCCCGAGCGCGCCGAGCACGGCGCCCTGCAGGGCCGGTTCCGCCGGCGAGATGCGGGCCGAGAGCCACTCGACCTCGTTCACCCCGCCCCATTCGCCGAGCGCGAAGCCGACGCGCCGCAGGTCGCGCGCACC
>JABWBL010000237.1 GCA_013360535.1 Planctomycetaceae bacterium | reverse complement strand
CACCTCGAGCGCGGCGCGGTAGTCGCCGCGGCACGCCTCGCACTCGGCCACATGCGCTCGCGCGCGCGCGTCGAGCTCGAGCCCGTGGCCGGAGATCCCGGCCGTGAGCCAGCGGGCCTGCAGGGACTCGCAGGCGGAAACATCGGGGTTCGCTTCAGAGGAGGACACGCCGTCGCTTTCGGCGCGATCCCCCCGCTCCTTGAGGCGCCCCGAAGCGGCGTTCCAGCCCCGGGAGGGCCTTACGCCTCCGCCAGCCGGTTCGCAGCGGCCTCGAGCCGCCGCAGGACGCTCTCGGCGCCGAGCAACGCCATCACGTCGAACAGGTCCGCGCCGTGCACCTCGCCGCTCAGGGCGAACCGCACGGGCTGGAAGAAGGCCGGGAGCTTGAGCCCCTTCTCGGCCGCCCAGGCCTTCGACGTGTCGCGCAGCGCCGCGGCATCGATGCCACCGGCGACCTTCGGTGCGAGCCATTCGCGGTAGTCGCGCAACGTCTGCGCCGCGTTGGCGTGCTTGCGCACCGCCGCGAGCGCGGCGTCGTTGGTCTCGACAGCGTCGTCGGGCTGGAAGAGGTACGCGATGCGCGCGGGCAGCTCGCTGTAGATGTTGATGCGCGGTTGTTCGGTCTTGACGACTTCCTCGAACCACTTCGCGTTCTCGGAGAGTTGCTCGGCCGTCGCGAGCTCGGCCTCGACCACAAACGGCGTGCAGTGCGCCGCGAGCGTCGCGAGCGGCTCCTTGCGCAGGTACTCGCCCGCCATCCAGCGGAACTTCTCGGGATCGAAGATCGCGCCGGCCTTCTGCACGTCCTTGATGTCGAAGTGCTGCACGAGCTGGTCGACGGAGAACAGCACGCTCGTGCCGTCGAGCGCCCAGCCCTGCAGGCACAGGAAGTTGACCACCGCCTCGCGCGGGTAGCCCTTGTCGCGGTAGTCCTGCAGCGCGGTGTCGCCCGTGCGCTTGGAGAGCTTCTTGCCATCGGTTCCGAGCATCAGCGGCAGGTGGCCGAACTCCGGCATCGGTTGCCCGAGCGCCTGGTACAGCAGCACCTGCTTGGGCGTGTTGACGAGGTGCTCCTCACCGCGGAACACGTGCGTGATGCCCATGTCGACGTCATCGCACACGACGCAGAAGTTGTAGGTCGGGCTGCCGTCGGAGCGCACCATCACCCAGTCGTCGACTTCGTCGTGGGAGAAGCGCACGTCGCCGCGGATGTGGTCGATGCAGACCGTCTCGCCCGGCGGCACGTGAAAGCGGACCACCGCCTTTTCGCCCGAGGCGACGCGGCGCGCGGACTCGGCCGGGTCGAGCTTGGCGCACAGGCGGTCGTAGACCTGCCGCTCCTTGCGCCCCTCCTGCTCGGCGCGCAGCTGGTCGAGGCGCTCGGTCGAGCAGAAGCAGTGGTAGGCGTGACCGGACGCGAGCAGGCGCTGCGCGACCTCGCGGTACTGCGGGTACTTCTCCGATTGCCGGTACGGGCCGCAAGGGCCGCCGATGTCCGGACCTTCGTCCCACTGGATGCCGAGCCAGTGCAGGCCTTCGAGGATCGCGCGCTCGAACTCCTTCGTCGAACGCTCGGGATCGGTGTCCTCGATGCGCAGGAGGAACTGGCCGCCGTGGCGGCGCGCGTAGGCCCAGTTGAAGAGCGCCGTGCGGGCGCCACCGATGTGGAGCTTGCCGGTCGGGCTGGGAGCAAAACGGACGCGGGGCGGCTTGGACACGCGGAGATCCTCTTTCGAACGCCCCAGGCGGGAGCTTGGGGGCGCAAGAGGATAGGCGCGCGCGCTCCCGGGGTCCAACGCTGCGCCGTCTGCGCAGGTTTGGGCAGGAAAAGCGCGCGCTTCCTCCCTAGATTCCGGACATGTCCACGAAGAAGAGTGCTGCGAGCTTCCGACCCGACCGTTCCGTGATCCAGCGCGTGCCGAAGGTGCTCTTGCACGAGCACCTCGACGGCGGCCTGCGCCCGCGCACGGTGCTCGAGCTCGCCCGCGCGATCGGTTACGACGGCCTGCCATTCCACGAGGAGGCGCCGCTCGCCGAGTGGTTCCATGCGGGCGCCGCGCGTGGCTCGCTGCCCCTGTACCTCGAGGGCTTCCGCCACACGATCGCGGTGATGCAGTCGGCCGAGGCGCTCGAGCGTGTCGCCTACGAGTTCTGCGAGGACATGGCGCTCGACGGCGTCGTGTACGCCGAAGTCCGCTTCGCTCCTCACTTCCACACCGACGGCGGGCTGGGGCTCGACGGCGTGATGCGCGCCGTGCTCAAGGGCCTGCAGCGCGGCCAGAACGACTTCGGCGTGAACACGGGCCTGATCGTGTGCGCGATGCGCAACCAGGCGCCGGATCTCTCCTTCAAGCTCGCGGAGCTCGCCGTCAGCTTCCGCGACCAGGGCTGCGTCGGCTTCGACCTCGCCGGCGAAGAGGCGGGGCACCCTGCCAAGGAACACCTGCGCGCCTTCGAGCACGTCAAGCGCGCCAACTTCTCGATCACGATCCACGCCGGCGAGAGTTTTGGCCCCGAGAGCATCTGGCAGGCGCTGCAGTACTGCGGCGCGCACCGCATCGGCCACGGGACGCGGCTGATCGAGGACATCGTCATCTACCAAGGCAAGGTCATCAAGGTCGGCGCGCTCGCGCAGTACGTGCTCGACCACCGCATCCCGATCGAGGTTTGCCTGTCGAGCAACGTGCACACCGGCGCGACGCCCTCGATGGCCGAACATCCGTTCCGCTTCTACATGGACCGCGGTTTCCGCGTGACGCTCAACACCGACAACCGGCTGATGAGCCGCACGACGATGACCGACGAGTACGCGATCGCCGTCGAGCAGTTCGGCTGCACGCTCTCCGACCTCGAGAAGATCACGATCAACGGCATGAAGAGCGCGTTCCTGCACTACGACGAGCGCGTCAAGATCATCTTCGAGCGCGTCAAGCCGGGGTACGCGAAGCTGCGCGACGAGCTCGGGCTGTCGCTCTGACGGGATGGTCCCTGCCTACGGATCCTTCGCGTTCTCCGGCCGCGTCGAGCTGCACGCCGTCGAGAGCGACGTCCTGCGCGGCAATCCCGCGGGCGAGCCGCACGTGCGCACGCTGCCGGTGTACTTGCCGCCGGGAGCCGCGGGCGAGCGCCTGCCGGTCGTGTTCCTGCTCGCGAGCTACACGGGTCGGCCGGAGGACTTCCTCGAGGCGCATCCGTGGCGTCGCGGCGTGATCGCTCAGCTCGACGAACGCATCTCACGCGGCGAGTGCGCGCCCGTGATCGTCGTGATGCCGGACGCGTGGACGAAACTCGGCGGCAGCCAGTACGTCGACAGCGCCTGGAACGGGGACTTCGGCACGTACGTCGCGGAAGAGCTCGTGCAGCTCGTCGACGAGCGTTTCCCGACGCGCCCCGGCCGCCGCGCCGTCGTCGGCAAGTCCTCGGGCGGCTTCGGCGCGCTCACGCTCGCGATGCGCCACCCGCGCACGTTCCCGATCGCCGCGTCGCTCTCGGGCGATTGCGACTTCGAAGCCTGTTTCGGGCCCGAGCTGTACGCCTGCCTGCGTGGCCTCGTGCCCTTCGGCGGCGATCCGGCGCGGTTCCTCGAGGACTTCGCGCGCAAGCCCTCACTCGACGGCGACCGCCACGCGGTGCTCAACGTACTCGCGATGGCGAGCTGCTACTCGCCCAACCCAGCTTCGCCGCTCGGTTTCGACCTGCCGATGGACCTGCGCGACGGCACGCGCCGTGCCGACGTCTGGGCGCGCTGGCTCGAGCACGACCCGCTGTTCGCCTGCGAGCGCAACGCCGACGCCCTGCGTTCGCTCGAATTCCTGCACCTCGAGTGCGGCCTGCGCGACGAGTTCCACCTGCAGTGGGGCCTGCGCAAGCTGACCACGAAGTTGCGCTCCCTCGGCGTCGGTTTCACGCACGAAGAGCACGACGGCGGCCACCGCGGCCTCTCCGAACGCTACAACCTGCTCTTCCCGCGCCTCGCGCGTGCGCTGCATGCCCGCTGACGTTCAGGGGTAGCTCGCCTCGACGACGGTCGTGATGCCGCCGCGCACGTAGAAGTCGCCGACGACGGTCATCTTGCGCGGCTGGGTGGCGCGCACGAGGTCGTCGAGGATCCGGTTGGTGACGGCCTCGTGGAAGGCGCCGTCGTTGCGGAAGCTCCACAGGTAGAGCTTGAGGCTCTTGAGCTCGACGCACAGCTGGTCGGGCACGTAGCGGATGCGGATCGTGGCGAAGTCAGGCTGGCCGGTCTTGGGGCACAGGCACGTGAATTCCGGGCATTCGAAGCGGATCTCGTAGTCGCGCTGCGGGGCCGGGTTGGAAAAAGTGTCGAGTTGCTTCGTCGCGGAGGTCGACATGGCGGGGCAATTTAGCACGAGCGGAGCCGTGAGAGCATCTGGCTCGCCGCTCGCGCTCCACCGCTGTGCGGCGACTTGGTAGCCTCGCACGGCCTTTCGTTTCGACCGACCCGTCCCTCCCCAAGCCGCCCACCGCCCCCACGATGGCCACGCAATCGCGCCAGCGAGGACTCGTGCTCCTCGCGCTCTTCCTCTCCGGCCTCGCCGGCCTCATGCACGAGGTCGTGTGGGCCAAGCTGCTCGCCAACCTCACGGGCAGCACGGCCAAGGCCCACGCGGTGGTGCTGGCGGTGTTCATGGGCGGCCTCGCCATCGGCGCCGTGTGGTTCGGGCGGCGCTCGGACAAGCGCGAGCGGCCGCTCAAGGTCTACGTGGCGCTCGAGGTGCTGATCGGCCTGTATTGCCTCGTCCTGCCGTTCCTCACCAAGGGCGCGGGCGCGTTGTACGAGAGCATGGCGGCCGCGACGTTCGAGCAACCGGGCCTCAAGCTCGTGCTGCGCCTCGTGCTGGCGCTCGTGGTCGTGATGGCGCCGGCGGTGATGATGGGCGGCACGCTGCCGGTGCTCGCGCGCTACCTGATCCAGGAGGTCGCGCAGACGCGCAAGGCGGTCGCGAGCCTGTACGCGCTCAACAACATCGGCGCCGTGCTCGGCTCGGGCGCCGCGGGCTTCTACCTGCTGCCGGAACTGGGCATCTGGTCGGCGCTCGGCGTCGCCTCGACGATGAACTTCGTCGCCGCGGGCCTCGTGTGGCTCGCCGACTCGCGCATGCAGTTCGTCGCGGCGGAAGAGAGCAAGCCCACGGCCACGCTCGAAGGCCCGCAGTACACCGCGGGCCAGTTCCGCGCCACGCTCTGGGCGCTCGCGCTCTCCGGCTTCGCGGCGATGGGCTACGAGATCGTGTTCCTGCGCCTGATCGGCCTGGGCTTCGGCTCGTCGAACAACTCGTTCACCGTGATGCTGATGTGCTTCATCACGGGCATCGGCATCGGAAGCTGGATCGTGTCGCTGGTCAACGTGAAGCGCCCGCTGTGGTGGCTCGCGGCCTCGCAGGTGGCGGTGCTCGTGTCGCTGATCGCGATCACGCCGCTGATGGAGCGCCTGCCCTACGTGATCAGCTCGCTGCGCACGGAGCTGCTCGTGTTCGCCAACCCCGAGGACCAGATCCCGTCCGGCCAGGTGCCGTGGGGCTACGAGCTGTTCCTCGCGGGTCAGGCGGGGTACTGCTTCCTGATGCTGCTCCTGCCGACGATCTGCATCGGCTTCGGCTTCCCGCTCGTCAGCCAGATCCAGGCGCGCAGCGCGGCGAACATCGGCGGCACGGTCGGCAACACCTACGCCTGGAACACGATCGGCAACGTGCTCGGCGTGATCGTGACGAGCCTCGTGCTGATGCCCTTGGGCGGCGTCGACGGCTCGTTCCACTTCAACCTCGTGCTCAACGGCGTCGCGATCCTGCTCCTGCTCGGCGCTGCAACCGACGCGTCCGCCTTCGCACGTGGCCTCGCGGGCCTGAGCGCCACGGCGGCGGCCGCCCTGTACGCGATGTACGGCTTCGTCGCGCACCCGATCGAAGGCGTGCAGCCGATGGACGCGGCCGCGACGAGCGGGCGCACGCAG
>JABWBL010000236.1 GCA_013360535.1 Planctomycetaceae bacterium | reverse complement strand
CCGCGCGCCCCGGCCGCGCGCACGACCTGCGTCGGCGTCGGCTGGCCGGCTGCCACCCAGCCCTCCGGCGGCGGCGTGCCCTTGATCTCGTACAGGAAACGCGACGGCATCGAGGGCTGCGCCTTCCCGAACTTCACGCGCTCCTGCGTGTAGCTGATCGTGAGGTGGCGCTGCGCGCGCGTGATGCCGACGTACATCAGGCGCCGCTCTTCCTCGACCGTGTCCTCCGCGACCGAGCGCAGGTGCGGGAGCAGGCCCTCCTCGACACCGACGAGGTACACGCGCGGGAACTCGAGCCCCTTCGCGGCGTGCAGCGTCATCAGCGTGACGACGTCCTTCTTGTGCTCGCCGTCGTCGCCGTCGTCGTTCGCCTCGAGCGTGAGGTCCTGCAGGAAGGTCGCGAAGCTCGCGTTGCGGTTCTTGCGCTGGTGACGGTCGGCGAGCTCGAGCAGCTCGGTCACGGCCGTCCAGCGCTGCGTGCGCGTCAGCTCGTCGGGGTACAGGCGCTCGATCTCGTTCTTGTAGCCGACGGCGTCGAGCAGCCGCTCGATGCGCTGCGGCAGCGCGAGGCTCTCGCTCGCGTGCGCGGCCGTCGCGACGAGCTTGCGGAAGTCGCGCACCGCGTGGATCGCGCTGTCGGGCACGCCGGGAATGGCCTCGGCCTCGAAGGCCTTGGCGAGCGTGAGCCCGTGCGCCGTCGCGTGCTCGAGCGCGTTGTCGAGGCTCGCCTTGCCGACGCCGCGTGGTGGGCAGTTGATGACGCGCAGCAGCGAGACCTCGTCCTCGGGCGCCACCCCGAGCTTGAGGTACGCCATCACGTCGCGCACTTCCTTGCGGTCGAAGTAGCTCATCCCGCCGACGAGCACGTAGGGAATCGCGCGCGCGCGAAACTGCGTCTCGAAGGCGCGCGCGAGCGCCGAGGCGCGGAACAGCACCGCGAACTGCCCGAACTTCGCCTCGCGGCGGTCGACCAGGTGCTTGATCTCGCGCGCGATGTGGTCGGCTTCCTCGTCGTCGTCCTTGAGCGCGACCGCGCTCACCGGCGCGCCGTCGCCGAAGGCCGAGCGCAGCGTCTTGCCCAGCCGCTTGGGGTTGTTCGCGATCACGCGGTTCGCCGCGCCGAGGATCTGCGCCGTCGAGCGGTAGTTCGTCTCCAGCCGCACGACCTTCGCGCCGGGGAAGTCGCGCTCGAACGACAGGATCTTCGTCACGTCGGCGCCGCGCCAGCCGTAGATCGACTGGTCGTCGTCGCCGACGACGCACAGGTTGCGGTGCGCGCCTGCGATGGCCTTGACGATCTCGTACTGCGGGCCGTTGGTGTCCTGGTACTCGTCGACCATCACGTAGCGGAAGCGGCGCGCGTACTGCTCGCGCACTTCCTTCTTCGCGAGCAGCCGCAGCGTGTAGAGCAGGAGGTCGTCGAAGTCGAGCGTCTTCGAGCGCCGCAGCTGCTCGTCGTACTGCTTGTAGGCGCGCGCGACGAGCTCCTCCTCGTCCGTGGCCGCCTTGCCCAGCACGCTGTCGGGGTCGACGAGGCGGTTCTTCATCAGCGAGATGCGCGACTGCAGCTGCGCCGGCTGCACCGACGTGTCGGCCACACGCAGCTCGCGCAGCACGCCGCGCACCGTCGAGACCTGATCCGACGCGTCGCAGATCGTGAAGCCGCCGCCCAGCCCGATGTGCGCGCCGTGCTCGCGCAGCGCGTTGAGGCAGAAGCTGTGGAACGTGCCGACGAAGAGCTTCTCGGCGCGCTCCTTCCCCACGAGCTTGCCGACGCGCTCGCGCATCTCGCGCGCGGCCTTGTTCGTGAAGGTCATCGCGAGGATGTTGTCGGGCGCGACGCCCTTCTCGAGCAGGTGCGCGATGCGCACCGTGATCACGCGCGTCTTGCCCGAGCCTGCGCCGGCGAGCACGAGCACGCTGCCTTCCGTCGCGACGACGGCGGCACGCTGCTCCGCGTTCAGTCCCTCGAGCAGTTTCGACATGGGCGGCGGAAGTTACCGCGCGAGCCTCGCACCGCAAGCGCGAAAGGGCTTCTTCGCACGCGTCACTGGCCGTCGAACACGCTCGCCCACGCGCTCTCGTTGAAGCCGACGAGCCACGTGTCGCCGACCCGCAGCGCCGGGGCGCGCAAGTTGCCGCCGGGACCGAGCGTCGCAGCGAGCGCCTCCGGCTTCAGCGCGAGCTCGCTCGCGGTCTTGCCCTTCGCGACCACGACACGCCGCGCGCCCTTGAACAGCGCGGTCAGATCCGCGAGCGCGAAGCTCACCTTGCGCGCGTCCACCACCTCACGGGTGGTGAGCCCACGCGACGCGAGGAACGCGTCGGCGCGGCTGCAGCCCGTTCAGTTCCGTCGGTGCAGGTACCAGTCGACTTGGGGCGTCTTCATGCGCGAAAGATAGCGGATCGCGCGCTCGCCGCGGCGTCGGTAACCTCTGCGCCCCATGTCGAACGCCGAGCTGCTCCCTTGCGTCGAGATCGAGCCGGAGGTCCCCGCGCGCGCCTGCGTCATCTGGCTGCATGGCCTCGGCGCCGACGGCCACGACTTCGAGCCGATCGTGCCGGAGCTGCGCCTCCCGCGCGAGCTTGGAGTGCGTTTCCTGCTGCCGCACGCGCCGTCGATCCCCGTCACGCTCAACGGCGGCATGCGCATGCCCGCGTGGTACGACATCCGCGACCTCGACCTGCGCACGCGCCACGATCCCGTCGGCATCGCGCGCTCGCGCGAGCAGGTCGAGGCGCTGATCGCGCGCGAGGTGGCGCGCGGCATTCCGGCGCGGCGCATCGCGCTCGTCGGTTTCAGCCAGGGCGGAGCGATCGCGCTGCACACGGCGCTGCGTCATCCCGAGCGCCTCGCCTGCGCCATCGGGCTCTCGACCTATCTCGTGCTGCCCGAGACGCTTGGCCCCGAGGCGAGCGAAGCCAATCGCGACCTTCCGATCCTGATGGTGCACGGCGTGCACGATCCGATGGTGACCTACGAGCGCGGCGCCGCCTCGCGCGACAAGCTGGTCGAGCTCGGCTACGCGGTCGACTTCAAGTCGTACCCGATGATGCACGAGGTCTGCCTCGAGGAAGTGCGCGACGTCGCGCGGGCGCTTGCAACCACGCTGAAATGAGCGACACCACGCTTTCGCGCGCGGGATTGCTCACGTTCCTGCGCGAGCACCGCTACGGCGCACTCGGCACCCGCGCGGACGACGGCTCGCCGCAGGTCGCGCTGATGGGACTCGCGGTCACCGACGACTTCGAGTTCGTGTTCGACACGCTCGCGACCACGCGCAAGGTCGCGAACCTGCGGCGCGACGCACGCTGCGCGCTCACGTTCGGCTCGACCGGCGGCGCGGACCATCGCACGCTGCAGGTCGAGGGCCTCGCCGACGAGCTGCACGGCGCCGAGCTCGAGCGCCTGAAGCAGTCGTATTTCGCGGCCTTCCCGCAGGGCCGCGAGCGCGCGAGCTGGCCGGGGCTCACCTACTGGCGCGTGCGCCCGCACTGGGCGCGCTTCAGCGATTTCGGCGCGACGCCGCCGCTCGTGCTCACGCACGACGCGACGGCGCTCGCGAACCTGCGCTGACGCTCAGGGCAGCGGCTGCAGCCGGATGTCCTTGAACTGGATCGGCGCGCCCTCCGACTGCAGGCAGATCTTGCCGGGCACCTCGAGCACGTCCGTCGCGACGTTGAGCACCTGCCCGTTGACCTCCAAGGTCACCGTGCCGTGGTCGACCGTGATGCGGTAGTGGTTCCACTCGCCCAGCGGCTTCTCGTTGGCGTGCGTCTTCTTCGCGTTGCGGCCGTTCGTGCGCTCGGGCGCCGTCTTGCACGGGAACTCCTTGATCACCCAGAAATCGCCCGCGCTGCCGTCCTGCAGCTGCGCCTCGAGCGACTTCGGCCACACGCCGTCCTCCTCGATCATGCGCAGGAGCACGCCACTGTTGCGGTTGCCGCCGGCCTTCGGATCCCAGCGCCAGTCGAGCTCGAGCACGTAGTTCGTGTAGTCGGCGGTCGTGCGGATGTAGCCCGCGGGCTGACCCTTGCACGCCAGGACGCCGTCGGCGCCGACCGTCCACACGCTCTCGAGCTTCGACTCGCTCGAGCCGATCCACGTCCAGCCCGCGAGGTCCTGGCCATTGAAGAGCGCGATCGAGCCGGCCGTGATCGGGCGCACGCGCATCGCGCGGTAGTGCACCTCGTCGCCGTGGTCCTGCAGCGCGATGTGGCCGCGCGCGTTGGTCATGAACTGCAGCGGGCTGGTGAGCGGCGCGAACTTGCTCTTCGCGACGCGCTCCTTGCCGTCCGCGCTGCCGAAGTCGCAGGCCGCGACGAGGTTGCCGTTCAGGAAGTGCGCGACCTTGAAGCCCTGCACGACGATGCGCCCCTCGTTCCACTCGCCCTTCGAGAGCGGTTGCGCCGCCGGATCCGCCGGGCAGATGTCGTACAGCGCGCCCGCCGAGTGGTTGTAGTCGATCGCGCCATCGAAGTACCCGTTGTCGAGCACCTGATACTCGGGCCCGGAGTACCACGTCGGCCCGTCGAGCTCGACCACGCGGTACATGACGCCGCTGTTGGCCTTGGCCGTCACCTTCCACTCGAACTGGAACTCGAAGTCGCCGAACTGCTCGCGCGTGACGAGGTCACCGCCGCCGCCGCCCTTCGCGCTCACCAGCGCACCGTCGCGCACGCTCCAGCCCTTGGCCGGGAACGAGTCGCCCTTGTAGGAGCGCCACGCGTCCGTGTTCGTGCCATCGAAAAGCGTGATCCAGCCGCCCGCGCTCGGCGCCTGCACTTCGCCGGTCGCGGCCCACTCGACGCCGCGCGCGATCAGGCGCTGGAACTGCGGATCCTCGTGGCTCACGCGCGACGACTCGACCCCCGGCCACACGTGCCCGAGCGGAGTGTGGAACACGCGGCCCTTGCCGTAGCTGCCCACGAGGATCATCGGCTCGTCCTCGCCCGTGCCACCCGACTCCTTCGACGAGAACGCGACCGCGAGCGTGCGATGGTTCGCTCCGTCGGCGCGCACGAGGTTGTGGTAGAGCTCGTCGGGATGCTGCTTCACCTCGCCCAAGCCCGCCGTGATCGGATGCGTGGCGTCGAGCACGCGCAGGTCGAACGGGTGGAACTTCCCGTGACCGGTGCCGTCGCGCCACAGGTCGCCGACGAGCTTCTCGTACTCGGTCCAGCCGGGGAAGGCGTTGTTCGCCGCGTGCGTCACCGCGACACCGAGTCCGCCCTCGACCGCCGCGAGGAAGTTCTTCTCGGCCGCCTCGCCCCAGCGCGGCCCGTTGTAGTCGAGCAGCACGACCTTGTAGCGGCCGAGCACCGCGGCGTTCGCGAGCGCCTCACCAGGCGAGTACGTGATGTCGACCGTGAAGCGCCCGGTCGCCTCGAGCATCTTCTCGAACGACGGCGCGGTCCATTGCCAGTCGTGGTTGTTGGCGCCGCTGACCACGAGCACGGGGATGGCGGTTTCCTGGACCACGGGCAGCGCGAGCGCCGCCAGCACGAGAGCGATCGACATCGGGAGGCTCCTTCCTTCGAGGGCGCCGCATCCTAGCGGCGCCGCGTGCGCCGTCCCGCGCGGCTTCGATCGGGAAGTTGTTTCCCGCCGCCGGCGCCGGGCCCGGTCGATTCCTCGGAAAATGCTCGACAGGTCGCCGCCCCATCGCCTTCGCGCCCGAGCGCGAGATACGTTGCAACAGGGGCAGCGGCGACCCGTTGCGTCGCGCGCCCCGCCAACCCAGCTCCAAAGGACCACGCACCGCATGCTGAACAGCCGCCTGCTCTCGCTCGCCATCACCCTCGCCGCTTCCGCTCTCGCGCCGGCCGCCTCCGCCCAGTGCATCTCCGGCGGCGCCGGCGGGTTCATCCCGGCCTCGGGCACCGGTGGCGGCGGAGCCTGGCTCACCACGCTGCCCGCCTCGCCGTTCACGTCACCCCTCGCCGTGACCGTGCCCGCGGGCGCGACCGTGCT